>NZ_NOXS01000022.1 GCF_002251735.1 Elstera cyanobacteriorum
CCGTCCATCCCTGCGCCAATCTGGCGCGGCGCGACCGGATTTTCGCGCAGTTCGGACGGCTGGCCGGGGTGGGTCTTTGCCTTCCCTCAAAATCAAGCGGCGGTATTTCGGTCGCAACGGGCCGATAGCTGGGACAGCTTGCCGCTGCCGCGTACTATTCCGCTGCCGGTGCCCGCCTATGGCGACGGTGGCCTGCTGGTGGCGGGCCGGTCGAACGCCTGTCTGCGGTCGGCGGATGGGGCGGGGTTCAGCGACTATACCCCCGTGCCCGACCCTTACTACGTCAACGATTTGGCCGCGTCCGGGCGGCGCTATATCGCGGTTTGCTATGACCGCACCGGGAACAGCGGCGCCACCTGGCAGACCAGCAAATTCCTCATCCTCGACGTTCCAGGCTGACCGTCGTTCATAAGGATAGATTAACAATGCCGGTTTTAATCTCTTTCCGTACTCGTTTGGGCATATCTCGTTTACCCCCTAACTGGATATCAATCTCTCCCCTACCCAATGCTGAATGGGGGGCAACCTATTCAGCGACCCTGCTGGCAACCACCGACGCGCCACCGGTCAGCTATAGCCTGCCGTCCGGCAACTTGCCGCCGGGGCTAACACTGGTCGGGGATACGATCAGCGGCGCCCCGCGCCCGGCCCCGACCGCGCCGGTCTGGGGCACGGCGGCGGGTAGTTTAGGCAGCGCGACCCAGGGTGGCAGTTTTGCCGCCACCTTGACCGCCAGCGGAGCCGCCAGCTTTGCCGTGCGGGCCGGGCGCTTGCCCTGGGGGCTAACGCTGGATGGGGAGACGGGGGCACTCGCGGGCACGCTGGCGGTGATCGGCGGCGCGACCGACGATCCCGGCCCGCCGCCGGTCTGGGTAACCGCAGGCGGCAGCCTTGGCACGGTGCGGGAAACCTATAATGGCATCAACGAACCGGTTGCCCTTGGCCTCGCTGCAACCGGGGCGGCGGTTTACACGATAAGCGGCGGCGTGCTCCCCTGGGGCCTGACGCTCGACCGCGATACCGGCGCGCTGGCAGGCGTGGTGCGGAATATCGGCGGCGGCACCTGGGAGCCGGATACGGTTGTTACCTGGACGGCGCCGGTGGCGACGGACCTTGGCAGCTTCGCCCGGGGCACGTCGGTCGGGCCGATTCCGCAGACGGTAAGCCCTTCTGGCGTGTTCTGGATCAGCAGTGGCACGCTGCCCTGGGGGCTTACACTGACACGCGTCGGCGGCGAGATCAGCGGCACGGTCAGCAACGAGAACGAGATGGGCACATACACTTTTACGGTGGCTTGTGCTGCCAACCCAGGCTTTGCCTTCGGCACGCGCGCCTATTCGATCACCATTACATAAGGAGGGCGGTATGCCCGAAGTGTTTAATTTCACCGCCCGCGCCACGGCGGCGAGCGGGGCTTTTGCCGACCGGGATTTTTCGATCACGGTCAATAATACCCAAATCAATCGGCTGCTGGCGGTGGGCCAAAGTGGCGCGGCGCGGTCAATCAACTCGCACACGGCCTGGGTTCTCATCCCTGGGGTGAAGGGCGATAGCGCCGCCTATGGTGACCGCTGGTTGATCTGGGACCAGACGGCGGGGGTGATGTGGACGTCACCCGATGCGATCAACTTCACCAGCTTTGTGCCGACCTTGCCGGGCGGCTATAGCCGTCTTGGTTTTTTGCGCTGGCGCGATGGTGTCTGGTGGGCGATGGCGATGGCGGACCGCACGAGCCACTGGGAAACCGGTGTTGTGACCTCAATTGACGGTGGGGTTACTTGGAGCCTTGTAGGGGCAACCTTGATTGATGCCGCGTTCGGTTATTCCTTCGAGCGGTCGGAGGCCGGGGCATCGATTATGGCAACCGGAACTCAGTGGTTCCATCGGTCCGATGATGGGGCCGCTTGGATTTCGGTGCGCAGCACAGGTCAATCCTACCGGTTTCAGATCGCCCATTTGAACGGTATCTGGTTCGGGCCGGACTCGATGGGGGCCAACAGTCTGCTGGCGCGTTCGATTGATGGGCAAAGCTGGTTTGCGCAGAGCAACCCAACAGCCTTGATCAGCGGCGGCTATTATCGCGGCATGGCCTACGGCAATGGCTATATCGTCGCCTGCGCCTACACCGAGGCGGAAACGGGATTTACCACCGACGCCGGGTTAACAGTCCAGGCCGGGGCGACGCTTCCGGCTGCGTCCGGCCCCTATGATACCGAATGCCCCATCGTCTGCGTCCAGGGGCGGTTCGTGATGCTGGGCGATGCCGGGCGTACCTTCGCGGCCTCCACACCTGCTGGGCCGTGGAATGCCAGCAATCTGCCTGCCGGTCTCAATCCCTCAACGTTGGCGGTACGGCCATGATGATGGGGGATATTCATACCGTTTTAGCCGAAATCCAGGCAGGCGCACGCGAGGGGCGCGTGTGGCGTGAACGGGCGGACGCACGATTGGATCAGACNCGATGCCGGGCGTACCTTCGCGGCCTCCACACCTGCTGGGCCGTGGAATGCCAGCAATCTGCCTGCCGGTCTCAATCCCTCAACGTTGGCGGTACGGCCATGATGATGGGGGATATTCATACCGTTTTAGCCGAAATCCAGGCAGGCGCACGCGAGGGGCGCGTGTGGCGTGAACGGGCGGACGCACGATTGGATCAGACCGCAGAAAGCCTCAATCATCTCTCCCAGGCAGTCGCCGAAATCGGCACCGAGATGAAACTGCACTTGCACTATGGGCAGGAGCGGATCGACCGCCTGGAAACCCGACTGGCCAATGTCGAAACCCCAAGAGGGGCGACAACCCAGAAGGCGGCGGTAGCGGTTGGCGGCGGCGGGTTATTCGGTTGGTTGGCCGGTGGGGGATGGGATCATCTCGCCCTCTTGCTGAAAAGGATCCTGCCATGACGGGCGGCAGGCTGCCGCGCGGCATCCGCAATCATAATCCCGGCAATATTCGGCGGACGGCAACCCTCTGGCGGGGTATGAGTGTGGATCAATCCGCCGACCCCACCTTCATCGTGTTTCAGGAACCGCTGTGGGGCCTGCGCGCTCTCGGTCGGCTGCTGCGCACTTACTACGATATTTACCACTGTCGGACGGTTGCGGCGATCATCGACCGCTATGCCCCCCCGACGGAAAACGACACGGCGGCCTATCGTGCCTCTGTCGCAGCGGCGCTTCGCGTTGCAGTAGATCAACCGCTGGTCCGAGACGTGCCGACGTGGGTTGGGCTCATGCAGGCCATCGTCCGTCACGAAAACGGGGTTGGCGACTATTACTCCCCCGATCTGTATCGGTCCGCCGCTCAGATGGCGCTGGACTGATTTTCATCTTCGTCTTCAGGAGACTGACATGTCCTATCTTCTCGCGCGCTTGCAGGAGCGCAGCACTTGGCTTGGCCTTATCGCGCTGGCAACCGGTTTCGGTGTGAGCCTTGAGCCGGAAATTTCGAATGCCATCATCACCATCGGCAGCACCTTGGCTGGGGTGGTGGCGGCGCTGACGCCGGATCGTTCTTCCTAAGGAGGATGAGAGACCGATCCTGGCGAGAAAAGGTGTATGTTGTGGGCTTGGCATCTAGGCGTGCTGCCACCATCTCGCACCAGAGTGCCTTTGGTTGAAAGGATCGGTCATGCGGTCGCTTGCAGTCGTTTTGCTGGCCGGTGGATTGGCGTTTCCAGCCTCGGCCAGCGCCCCCGAACCCCAGGGGGCGGAACTTGAGTATCGCGTCTATGTCGGCGGTATCGGCGCGGCGCGCTATGCCGTGCGCTACACGGCGACGGAGGGGCGCACGGCTATCGCCCTGACCGGCCAGACCGAAGGCATGACCGATTGGTTTGCCGGGTGGCGGGCGACGCAGTTTGCCGAGGCAGACTTCGATCCCCGCGCTCTCCATATCGCGCCGCGCATCGAGTATCGGTCGGCCAGTATTTTTCGCAGCGAACCGCGCGACGTTCGCCTGTCGCTGTTTCCCGACCGGCCCGCCGATTGGTGGGCCAGCCCGGAAAAAGACGATGAGCCGCGCACGCCTATTGATGCGGCGCAGACGCGAGGGGTGTTCGACCCGCTGACCGCCAGCTTCCTCAGCCTCAGCCGGATCGGGGATAGCCAGACCTGCCCCGATCAACTGCCGGTCTTTGACGGACGGCGGCGGTTTGATGCCGTTTTCCGGCCTGCGCAATCGGAGGTGCTGAAAGCCAGCAGTTACAGTATGTTTGCTGGGCCGACCCTGGTCTGTCGGTTCGTCATCAAGCGCCTTGGCGGTTATATCATTCGCGAAACCGATTGGAACCGCCCGGAAGACCGCGAGCGACCGATCACGGTGCATCTTGCCTCGGTTCTGCCGGGGCATCCGCGCGTGCCGGTGCGGATCGAGAGCGAATTAACGCTGGGAAGCATCATCGTACATCTGGTCGCCGCCCGGGCGGTGAGCGGGGAAACGCGCATGGCTGCCTTGCCGCCGAATTAACATTGTCTCTCTGGTGTCTCTCCTTTGTCCGCGTTGATATGAGTAGCGCTTAACGCCGCTCACCGAGCTTTAGGGGGAGAGAATGAACCTGACCGATACCG
Source organism: Elstera cyanobacteriorum (assembly GCF_002251735.1). Classification (NCBI taxonomy): domain Bacteria; kingdom Pseudomonadati; phylum Pseudomonadota; class Alphaproteobacteria; order Rhodospirillales; family Rhodospirillaceae; genus Elstera; species Elstera cyanobacteriorum. The sequence goes on from NZ_NOXS01000022.1 coordinate 4,569, forward strand.
CCCTGTTCCGTCAGCAAGCCTATATCAATGGCCAATGGGTTGGCGCTGATACGGGGGGCACCCTTGCCGTCGATAATCCAGCCACGGGCGTTTTGATCGGCACGGTCCCAAATATGGGGGCGGCTGAAACCCGCCGGGCGATTGAAGCGGCGGGCGCGGCCTTTCCGCTCTGGGCAGCGAAGACGGCAAAGGAACGGTCGATCATCCTCACCCGCTGGGCCGAGCTGATCGTTCAGAATGTCGATGATCTTGCCGTTCTAATGACCAGCGAGCAGGGCAAGCCACTGGCCGAAGCGCGCGGTGAAATTCTGTCGGGCGCCGCTTATATCCAATGGTTTGCCGAAGAGGGCCGCCGGGTGTATGGCGATGTCATCCCGCAGCCGCGCGGCGGTCAGCGTTTGCTGGTCGTAAAGCAGCCGGTCGGCGTCTGTGGGGCGATTACCCCGTGGAATTTTCCGTCTTCAATGATCGCGCGCAAAGCCGGGGCGGCCTTGGCGGTCGGCTGCACGCTGGTGGTCAAACCGTCGGATCTGACGCCGTTTTCGGCGCTGGCTCTGGCGGAGCTTGCTGAACGCGCCGGGCTGCCCGCAGGGGTTCTGAACATCGTGATCGGCGATGCCGCGCCGATTGGTGACGAATTGAGCTTCAATCCTATCGTCAAAAAGATCACCTTCACTGGCTCGACGGCAGTCGGCAAGTTGCTGCTGAGTAAGGCCGCGCAGACGGTGAAAAAGGTCAGCATGGAGTTGGGCGGCAATGCGCCCTTCATCGTTTTCGACGATGCCGATCTCGATGCCGCGGTGGCCGGGGCGATCCTGTCGAAGTTCCGCAATGCCGGGCAGACCTGTGTGTGCGCCAACCGCGTTTTCGTGCAGGAGGGGATTTACGAGGCTTTTGCCGCGAAATTCACAGCGGCAACGCAGGGGCTGAAAGTCGGCAACGGCCTCGACACCGGCACCACGACCGGTCCGCTGATCGACGACCGCGCGTTGGCGAAGGTCGAACGGATGGTGGCTGAGGCGACGGAAAAAGGGGCGCGCGTGCTGACCGGCGGCACGAAGCATGCGCTGGGTGGGCGCTTCTATACCCCGACCGTGCTGGCCGATGTGACTGGCGAAATGTCGGTCGTGCGGGACGAAATCTTTGGTCCGGTCGCGCCGCTCGTCCGCTTTAAGGACGAGGCCGATGTCATCCGGCTGGCCAATGACACCGATTACGGCCTCGCCGCCTATTTCTATGCTCGCGACCTTGGGCGCGTCTGGCGGGTGGCCGAGGCGCTGGAATATGGCATGGTCGCCGTCAATGAAGGGGCGATTGCGACGGAAGTTGCGCCCTTCGGCGGGATTAAACAGTCTGGCATGGGCCGCGAGGGTTCAAAATATGGCGTTGATGATTACATCCAACTGAAGTTCGTGACCTTCGGTGGAATTGGAGCCTAGGGATGGCCTATGAATTTGACCTGCTGACCATCGGCGCCGGGTCGGGAGGCGTGGCGGGGAGCCGCCGCGCCGCCGCCTACGGCCCGCGCGTTGGCATTATTGAAGAAGCCCGCATTGGCGGCACCTGCGTTCTACGCGGCTGCGTGCCGAAAAAGCTGCTGATCTATGGCGTCGATATCGCCGACACGCTGGCCGACGCCGCCGGTTTTGGCTGGAGCATTGACGGCGCTAGCCTGGACTGGCGCAAGCTGATCGCGGCTAAGGATAACGAGCTGGATCGTCTCCACGGTATCTATGTCTCAATGCTCGACAAGGCCGGGGTTGCGCGGATCGAGGGGCGCGGCGTGCTGGTCGATCCGCACACGGTGCAGGTCGGCGACCGGCGCGTAACGGCGGAGCGCATTCTGATTGCCACCGGTGGCTGGCCGACTGTGCCGGATATTCCGGGTAAGGAGTTGATGATCACCTCGAACGAGGCGCTTGATCTGAAAAACCTGCCGGAACGCATCGTCATTTACGGGGCGGGCTATATTGCGGTGGAGTTTGCCGGAATTTTCCGGGCGGCGGGCTGTACCGTCGATCTGGTTTTCCGGGGCGATCAGGTTTTGCGCGGCTTTGATGGCGAAGTGCGGGCGCATCTCACCGACTCGCTGGCCGCGCGCGGGATTAACCTATTGCCGGGCCGGACGATCGCCAGCGTGGCGGAAGAGGGCGCGGCGCGGCGTGTCACCCTGTCCGACGGATCGGTAATCCTGGCGGGGCAGGTCATGGCGGCAACGGGTCGCGCGCCGAATACCAAAGGCCTGGGGTTAGAGGCAGTTGGGGTGCAGACTGGGGCGCAGGGCGAGATTATCGTCGATAATTGGTCGCGCACCTCGGTGCCCTCGATCTATGCCGTTGGCGATGTGACCAACCGCTTCAATCTAACGCCGGTCGCGATTGCCGAAGCGCGGGCGGTGGCTGAAACGCTCTATAATCAAAACCCGATGAGCGTCTTCGAGAATATTGTCCCGACGGCGGTCTTCTCGCGCCCGGAAGTCGGCACGGTCGGCCTGTCGGAAGAGGCGGCCCTGGCAGCGAGCCATACGCTCGATATCTACACAACCCGCTTCCGCCCAATGAAGAACACCATCTCTGGCCGGGCGGAGCGGACGTTTATGAAGCTGGTGGTCGATCAGCCGTCCCAGCGCGTCTTAGGGGCGCATATGGTCGGGCCGGATGCGGCGGAAATCGTCCAAGGTCTCGCCGTCGCCCTGACCTGCGGCGCGACCAAGCAGCAGTTCGACCGCACGATCGGCCTGCATCCCAGCGCGGCGGAAGAGTTTGTGACGCTGCGGGACAAGCGGACTTAACAACGGCAGCCGGGGCTTCGGCCCCGGCTAAACCCGCTTGAGTAAGGCCCGACCGATGGGCTTGATCGGCTCGCTGCGCAAGACCAGCGACGTCGTAACCGCGCCGAATCGGGCGATGGTATCGACGATGGCTTCCAGTTCTGCCGGGGTTGGCACCAGCACTTTGAGAATGAAGCAATCCTCGCCGGTTAAACGCAGGACTTCGATCACCTGTGGCATTTCGGCGAACAAGGCCAGGCTGGCCCGGATATGCTCGTGGGTTGTGCGCAGCCGGATCACCGCCATCATGCCGAGGCCCAGGGCGGCGGCATTGATCCGCGCGCCATAGCCAGTGACGATGCCGCGCTCTTCCAGCCGTTTCACCCGCTCGGAGGTGGCGGGCTGCGACAGGCCGATCCGCCGCCCAAGTTCCGACATGCCGATCCGGCCATTTTCCTGAAGTGCTTCCAAAATAGCGATATCCACGGGGTCAAGGAGGCTCTTCAAGCCGCTCATCGGGATGCTCCACCTTGAATTCATCGGAAAGGGCGTTTCTTTTCCGATGATCACCCATTCAGCCGCGCTCGGAAACCCGTCATTTTTCCTCTATCGAACGACGTAGGAGACGATGATGACGGAAATCATTCTGGTACCGGGGATCAATGGATCAGGCCCAGCGCATTGGCAAAGCCTATGGGCGGCGGAAGATGCGACGATGCGTCCGTTCCAGCCGCGCGACTGGGATCACCCGGAGTTGGATGATTGGTTGGGGGCGTTCGACGCGGCCGTTGCAGCGTCGAACGCTCCTCCGGTCCTGGTCGCCCACAGCCTAGGGTGTCTGCTGGTTGCCTTTTGGCAGGCACGCTCGGCGCATCCCGTTGCCGGGGCCTTTTTGGTGGCGGTGCCCGATCCGGTAGGGTCGAAGTTTCCGGCGGCGGCGGTAAGTTTTACGGCCCCCCCGGGCGATAGTTTCCGCTGTCCTGCCCTGATCGTCGGCAGTTCGGACGATCCTTATGGAACGCCCGATTATGCCCGGCAGCGGGCCGCCCAATGGGGGTGTGGCTATCTCGACATTGGTGCCAAGGGGCATCTCAACGCCAAAAGCGGGCTGGGCGCTTGGCCGGAGGGGCGGGCTTTGCTAACCGCCTTCATTGCCGGTCTGGCACATTAGGATGGATGGGGCCGCTAGGCCCCATCCGCCTCAGGCGATTACGCGGCCTTCCGCTTCACGCTGCGGACTTTCGCCGAGCGTGGTTTCAGGGTCCGCGCGGCGAAAGGGAGGACAGGGCCCTCCAGATCGGCCAGCGATCCAGGGGTTAGGCCCCGGATGTACAGCCGCTCGGTCTTTTCGCCCGGCATGGTAATGCCCTTCGGGCCAGCCTGCTCGAAGCCGAACTTGGCGTAGAATTCGGCGAGGTCGCTGACCAGCACGATCACCTGATGCCCGTGAGCAGCGCAGGCGGCCAGCGTTACATCCATAAGGTCGGCGCCAAGGCCGAGGCCCCGATAGTCGCCATCGACGGCGAGCGGACCCAGCAGCAGGGCAGGCGTCGCGTTCGGGCCGATCTGCACAGGCCAATAGCGCAGGGTGCCGATGATCTTCTCGCCATCCTTGGCGACGAAGCACAGCGGTGCGACGGGCGCGACCCGATCCCGGAACCGATAGGAAGTCTTCTGGCAGCGTGTCTGGCCGAAAACCTTATCGAGCAGATGTTCGATTTCCGCCGCGTCTTGCGGCTGTTCTTGGGTGAAAGTCACCATTGTCCTAGTCCTGTAATCCCGAGAGCGCACACGTCCAGTCGCTTGGCCAGCGACACACCGACCAAACCCGGTCCGGCAACCGCCGGGGTACGTCTAGGGCAACAGGGTCCCCACCGAAGCGGCAGGGCAGGAGGGGCTGAGTTTCGTCAGGGTGCCCGCATCCCGCTGCGCGTCACGACGCACCGGCTGGCCGAACCGGCCATCCTGTCGTCGTCGTTGCAGGGGAAGAAACTGAAGCACCGTGAAATCCTCTGATTAGGTGAGGCAGATCAATATCATATTCTGAGGTCGCGTCAATAGGCAGAATTTTATCCTGCATCTTGCCGAAATTGCATCAGTCGCAGGGCAGCGCCCCATAGGCTGAACGCATCTTTGACGGAAAGGCTACCGATATCGGCGTGACTCAGATCATCCAGCAGAACCAAATGACCCTGTCCTGGGGGCAGGGCTTCTATCAGGCTTTCGCTTTCGGTGTAAGGCACGGTTCCGTCATGGCGGCTATGCACGAGGGTCACGGATGCGGAAAGGCCGGAGAGATCTAGATCCGCAAGGCTCAGCGCAGCAATCGCCTCCCGCAGCGGGGCGGGGAGGGCGGCGATGAACTCACCTACCGCGTCGGGATCATCGTTACGGATCAGGGCGAACAGCGCCCGGCCTTCCGGTCCTAGGCCAGCGGCGAGATCATCCAGCGGTGCGCTGGGATCAGTCAGGCGGCGCTGCGCCATTATCCCCAGTAGGCCCCGGTCGGCGGGATCGCTCAGGCGATCAAGATTGGCGTCGAGAAAGACCCAAATCCCCCGCGCATTGGGCGGCTGGAACTGCCAACTCTCATCCAGCGGTCCGCGATAAGCGCCAGTGGTGAAGAAGCGGATGACCGCTTCGGCATCATAAAAACCGCCGAGCGCGAAGATCCCCTGCACATCGGCGGCGATATCGGGTTCGAGCGCCGCACGGATCGATGGGACGAGGCTGTAGGAGACGGCACCAATCCCAACCTGCCGCGCCGCCGGATCGATCCGGTCGGTCGCAACGCGGACGGCATCGGCAATGGCGCGCGGGTGATCGGGCAGGACGTGCAGTTTTTCCATGCCCGGCAGTTCTGGCACGATAACGCGGAAGCCGGTTTCCGCCAGCAGCCGGGCCATCAGCATCAGACGCGAATCGTCGCGCCCGGCTTTGGAGGCGCCCGGCACGAGGATCAGGCTGGCGCGTTCCCAGCCATCCTGCCTTAGCCAAATGTCACCCTGGCGGGTACGCCCTTCTACGGTCCATTCCGTGCGCCGCTGATCGACGGCGGGGGCGAAGGGGAGCGGCTCCCTCCCCGCCAGCAGCGAGACGATGACCCAGAGCGCCGATCCGGTTCCCGCTGGGGTCATGGCCCAGCCCAGCCCCATCGCCCCGGCGAGGACCGCCAGGGCTAGGGCAATCCGCCGGAGCCAGATCATTTCCGCAGCAGAAATTCGCGGCCGAGCTTAACGCGCGGTTCGCCATCGTAAGCGATGATATCGGCGGTGGCGTAGGTTTCGCCCCAATTATCCGGCAGGTAGGAGCCGGTGCCGATCACGTCGATGGGGGCGCCTGCCGCTGCCATTACTTTACATTTTGCCGGGCCGAAGCCGCTGGAAGCGATGATTTTTACCGCACCGAACCCGGCTTGATCGAGCGCTTGGCGGAAATGGAAAATCGCCGCCGCCGTTACGCCGGGGCCGACCAGATGCCGCAGTTCCGCTTCTGTCCGATAGCCCCGGATCGACTGCGGTGCATGGGCCGCGAGTACGGCGTAGGAGAGGGATGTATCCAGCCCCTCGATAAAGCGGCTACCGTGGGTATCGAGGCGAAAGCTGATGCGCCCCGCCGCCGCCAATTCGGGGAAGCGGTGGCAGACCGCGAGCGCATCGGTCACTTCCTGGCCGAAATAATCGACGAGGACGATCAGATCGTTCTGCGGATAGGTCTCATGATACATTTCGGCGGCGCGCACCGTCGATCCGGCATAGCCGATCAACGCGTGCGGCATGGTGCCGAGGCCGCTCTCCCGCCCGAAATGATGGGCGGTCGCCGTCGTGGCATTGCCAATAAACCCGACCGCGCCGACCGACCGTTTTGCGGCGTCCGATCCGACATGCGCGGCATAGGCCATCATATCGGCCATTTCCTGGCCCGCGCAGTGGCGCGCTTCCATCGCCAGAAATGCCACATTTGGCAAATCGACGCACATGGTAAAGGCGTTATAGGCCGCAACGCAGGCCGGGCCGAGCCGTTGTAGCAGAATGGTTTCGAGATCGACGAGATGGGTGAAGGCGCCGGTTACATAGAACAGCGGTTCGCCCGCGCCGACCCAATCGCCTTCCTGGTGTTTGGTTTCGATGGTGAACTGCGTGCCGCGCTGGGCGGCCATCGCTGTCAGCCAATCCAGCGCAAGTTTTGCCGCAAATAGCACCGGACGCCGCATAAAGACAGCATAGGTGACGCTGGTGTCGCCGTTCCTGCGGACGATTTCTTTCGTCCGCAGGAAATACGCATCGGTCCGGTCGGCGACCTGAGCATCGGAAAGCGCCACACCTTGAACAGGTGCCTCGGTCTGGGCAACCACGGCCCGGTCGCGAACGTCCATATTTCTCCTGACCGGTAGGCCCCCGACGGCGCCGCTACCGACTAGCTTGCTGCAGCAAGCCTTACAGCTTCCCGCTCGGCTTTCAAGGATTCAGCGATCAGGAACGCCAATTCAATCGCCTGTTCGCCGTTAAGGCGCGGATCGCAATGGGTATGGTAGCGATCACCCAGCGTATCATCGCTGATGGCTTGGGCGCCGCCGATACACTCCGTCACGTTCCGGCCGGTCATTTCAAAATGCACGCCGCCCGCATAGGTGCCTTCGGCGCGGTGAATGTCAAAGAAGGCGCGGATTTCCGACAGGATATTGTCGAACGCGCGGGTTTTATACCCGCTGGCCGATTTGACCGTATTGCCGTGCATCGGGTCCGATGACCAGACGACGCGGCGGCCTTCGCGCTCTACCCGGCGGACGAGCTGCGGCAGGTGCTTGCCGATCTTATCCGCGCCCATGCGGGCGATCAGGGTCAAGCGGCCCGGCTCGTTCGACGGGTTCAGCCGGTCGATCAAGCGGATCATATCGTCCGGGTCCATCGACGGGCCGACCTTCATGCCGATCGGGTTCTTAATCCCGCGCATAAATTCAACGTGCGCCCCGTCGAGCTGGCGGGTGCGGTCGCCGATCCACAGCATATGGGCAGACGTATCGTACCAATCGCCGCTAATGCTGTCGGTGCGGGTCATGGCCTGCTCGAAGCCGAGCAGCAGCGCTTCATGGCTGGTGAAGACATCGGTTTCGCGGATCTGCGGCGAGGTTTCGGACGTCAGGCCGCAGGCTTCCATGAACGCCAAGCATTCGCCGATCCGGTCCGCGAGCGCTTGATATTTTTCCCCCGCCGGGGAGCGCGAAACAAAACCGAGCGTCCAGCCGTGAACCCGGTGCAGATCGGCATAGCCGCCTTGGGCGAAGGCGCGGATCAGGTTCAGCGTTGCTGCTGACTGGCTATAGGCCTGCAACTGCCGCTTCGGATCGGGGATGCGCGCGTCTTCGGTGAACTCGATGCCGTTCACCACGTCGCCGCGATAGGACGGCAGCGTCACGCCGTCGCGGGTTTCAGTATCTTCCGACCGCGGTTTGGCGAATTGCCCAGCCAAGCGCCCGACCTTCACGACCGGCATGGCCGAACCGAAGGTCAGGATGACCGCCATTTGCAGCAGTACACGGAAGGTATCGCGGATATTATCCGGGTGGAATTCGGCAAAACTTTCGGCGCAATCACCGCCCTGGAGCAGAAAAGCCTTCCCGTCGGCCACTTTTGCAAGCTGGGCTTGCAGGCGGCGCGCCTCACCGGCGAACACCAGCGGCGGATAGCTGCGCAGCGTATTTTCGACCGAGGCGACATCGGTCGCATCAGGATAGCTGGGCAGTTGCTTCGCCGGTTTCGTGCGCCAGCTTTCGGGGGTCCATTTCCCGCTCATTGTATCCTCTTTCTTTCCTCCATCTCTCCGACACTTCGGAAAGGTCTGCCAGAATAGCGGCTTCCTGGCAGAACGGAAATTCTAATTTTGCAGTCCTGCCAATGGTTTCTGATGTAATGAACGCTTGGGCAGTCCGGTTAACGCATTTGTCATACGGCGGCAAGCCCTGAGAAAGCTGACAGGCGTTAGGCTGTTTCCATCACCCCTTCGGGAAGGAAACCGTCCATGCGTCGCGTATTGATCCTATCGGTCTTGCTGTTGGCGTCAGGGTGCGTCAGCGACCGCCATTCCCATCGTCCCCATTACCACGGCGGGCCGCCTGCGCGTGTTTATGCCGCGCCGCCCCCACCGCCGGACTACCGCGGCCCGCGTCATTATTATTCCCCGGAAGCCGATGGGCACCGGCGGAATTGGGAACGGCGCGTCCCTCGCCACTGATCGCCGCCGGATTACGAATTTGTCATACGGCGGCAAGCGGCGTGTGAGGCGCGCAGGCCTAGGATAAGTCTCAGGTGATGCGGCGGAAAGCGCCGCTGTGGAGGATAAGATGTCGATCCGTTTATCGCTGTTGGCGGCCTCGGTGCTTCTATCCGGTTGCGTGACCGGCACGGCGACCTTGGCACATGATCGCTACTATTACGATCAGCCCCGGTATTCACGGTACTATTACGCCCCGCCGCCGCCGCCAGTCTACTATCGCCCGGCGCCGGAATATCGCCCGGTGATCATTTACCGCGACCGGCCTTACCACCGCTACCGGCCCCATTGGCGGGACCGGGACCGCTGGTAGAGTTGCTGCCCCGGCAGCGGTCGGAACAATAGCGCACCTGCGGCCAGTCCCGCGCCCACTTCTTACGCCACGCAAAGGGACGACCGCAGGCGGCGCAGATTTTCTCGGGCAGGGTGAGTTTCTTGTGAACCATCCGCCCGATGTAGACCGGGCTCGGGGCAAAACAAGGCTGCTGGTGCCGGCAGAGGGATTCGAACCCCCAACCTTCAGTTTACAAAACTGCTGCACTACCGTTGTGCTATGCCGGCGGCCTTGCGGATAGCTGCTTGTAAACGTGGAACCTTTCGGGGTCAACACCCCAGCGCGGCGTCAGGGTTCCGCCCAGAGCCGCAGCAGGTTGGCAAAACTCTTCGAGAGAAGATCGAACTCGCGGCTTTTGCCGTCCCGGGCAAACAGCATGCGGCGGGCGGTATCAAGATCAAACAGAATTTCGCGCCGGCCTGGATCGCGGATTAGGCTTTGAATCCAGGTGATCGCCACCAACCGCACGCCGCGCGTGACGGGCGCCACTTGGTGCAAGGTTGTAGCCGGATAGAGGACGGCCGCCCCAAACGGCAGTTTATACGCCTGCTCGCCGCCCGGCTGGTCGATGATCAGATCGCCGCCGTCATAGGTTTCCGGGTCCGACAAAAACAGCGTCAGCGCCAAATCGGTGCGCAGCGGCGGGTCGCCCATCAACGGGTCATCGACATGATAGCCGTAGGTCATACCCGGCTCGTAGCGGGCGAAGAGGATGGGGTGCAGCCGCTTCGGGCGGGCGGCAAGGGCAAAAACCGGATGCTGGCGCAGCGCCGTTTCGATTTCCGCCGCCAATTGCGCCACGCCAGGGGCATACGCCTGCTGGTTTTCCTTCACCCCGGCGGCATTCCATCCGGCTGTGGCTTTACCATCAATGAAACGCGCGGTCTTCAATCGGTCCACAAGTGCAGTCAGCCGGTCGGCAGGCAGAATATCGGCAAGACAGAGCTGCATGGGAAATCTCACAGTGCAAATCATTCGCAACTAATCTTGCGAATGCGTCGCGTTCCTGCCTACACTCCGGCCCAGGTTCATGCAAGGGGCAGGGCGCCGCAGCGGCGCGTCCCAGGGGAGCAGAGGATGCAGAAGACGACGAAATTCTGGGTAGGCGTCGGCGCCTTTCTGGTGGCGAGCACGGCCGGGGAAACGCTGGTGACGGACCCGATGGCCGTGCTCAGCAATCCCATCCCGGCCGCGCTGGCCGCCGGGGGCGAAGGCGGCGAGACGGGGGGCGAGGGCGGGGGACGCCCGGCGAGCTATAAGCTGAATTCGACCGATGCCAATGCTTTTGCCTTTGATGCCTCAGCCCAGGTCACTGGCTATGTCGCCCATGTTTTTGAGAGTTACACGGCGGCCCATCGCGGCGCCAAGCGCTTGCAGGCGGCGATTGACCGTTTCCTGAAGTCGCCGAACGCCACAACGCTGGCCGATGCCCGTAATGCCTGGACCTCGGCGCGCGTCTTCTATCTGAAGACCGAGGCCTTCCGTTTTTATGATGGTCCCATCGACCTCAAAACCCCGACCGGAAGCGAGGAAGGGCCGGAAGGCCATATCAACGCTTGGCCGCTGAACGAAGCTTTCATCGACGGCGTAAAGGGCAATCCGAAATCTGGCCTGATCAACGACCGCAAAGTGCCGGTGACTCGTGCGGCGATTTTGGAACGCGATCAAGTGTCGGACGAAGCCGACGTAACGACCGGTTGGCATGCCATCGAGTTTCTGCTGTGGGGCCAGGATTTTTCGGCCACCGGACCGGGGAACCGTCCCGCCAGCGACTATACGCCCGGTCAGGGGAATAACGACCGCCGCCGCGCCTATCTGAAAATCGTCACCGATATGCTGGTGGATGATCTCGGCGCGCTGGCGAAGGCTTGGGATCCGGCGGGTAAGGACAATTATGCCGCCTATTTCAAGGCTCTCGACCAGCGCGAAGCCTTGGGCCGTATCTTCGCCGGGGTAGCCAGCCTGTCGGGTTACGAGTTGATGTCCGAACGCCTTGCCGTGGCGCTCGACTCGGGCGATCAGGAAGATGAACATTCCTGCTTCTCCGATACGACGTGGCAGGATTTCCTGTTCGATATTCGCGGTATCCGCGAAGTCTATAGCGGCGGGGCGGCGACCCCGGCGGGGGCATCGCTGCAAGCGCTGGTCGCCCAGCGCGCGCCCGAGGTGAATAATGCCGTGCTGGCTGCCTTGGCGGCGGTGGAAGCCGATGCCGAAGCCCTGCCACGCCCGTTCGATCAGGAAGTGCTGCGCGCTTCGAAAGACAGCGAAGGCCGCAAGACCGCCGAAAAGCTGGTGAAGGATCTGACCACTCTCGCTTCGGCGCTCGCCGATGCCGGGGCGGCGGTCGGGGTATTGGTTGTCGTGCCGACTGCCCATAAGGCCGAGTAAGCAGAATGTCGTTTCGATGCTGGGAACCCGTCGGCCCGGCTGTGATCCTGATGGGGGCGCTGCTTGCAGCGCTTCCGCTTCAGGCGCAGGACGCGCCGCTCGGCCCCGATCTCGCAGGGACCACAGGCCGCAAGATCGTTACACAGATGGCTTTCACCCTGCCGCTCGCTGGCCTTGATGCCGAACGGCAGCGTGAGTTTTTCTTCGGCAATCGTCTGTTCAACACCAATTGGGTGGCGGCGCCGTCCTCCACGGAGAAATTCGACGGGCTGGGGCCGACGTTCAACCGTGTGTCCTGCGACGCCTGCCACCTGCGCGATGGGCGCGGGCAGGTGCCGGACAGTGCAGGCGAACCGCTGCAATCGGCCTTAGTGCGGATTTCTGTTTGGGATGTGGCGACAAAAACCGCAATCCCCCATCCGGCCTATGGCGACCAGCTTAACGACCGCGCGATTTCCGGCGTCAAAGCCGAAGCGCGGGTGCGGGTGAGCTGGGCCGAGGTGCCGGGAAAATTCGGCGACGGCAGCGCCTATAGTCTGCGCAAACCTACGATCCAGATCGACCAGCCCGCCTATGGACCGTTGGGGAAGGATCTGCTGACTTCCCTGCGGGTGGCGCCCGCCGTCATCGGCCTTGGGCTGCTGGAAGCCGTGCCGGAGGCCGATATTCTCGCGCTGGCCGAAAAGCAGGCCAAGGACGGGATCGTTTCGGGCCGTCCCAATCGGCTCGACGGCGGCAAGCTGGGGCGGTTCGGCTGGAAGGCCAATCAGCCCGACCTGCGCACCCAGAACGCTGGGGCAGCCAATGGCGATATCGGCATCACGACATCCCTCTTCCCCAAGCAAAACTGCCCACCCGCGCAAAAAGCCTGCCTGGCCGCACCTAACGGCGGGGAGCCGGAGATGAGCGACGCGTATCTCGATAAGCTCACCACCTACACCCAAACCCTTGCTGTACCGCGTCGGCGGGAATGGGAGACGCCGGAATTAACGCGGGGCGAGGCGTTATTCACCGGCTTCGGTTGCGCCGCCTGCCATGTGTCAACGCTGAAAACCGGCGACCATAAAATCCCCGAACTGCGCAACCAGACCATCCATCCGCTGACTGACCTGCTGTTGCACGACATGGGGCCGGGCCTCGCCGACGGCCGCCCGGATCACGAAGCCGGGCCGTCGGAATGGCGCACCCCGCCGCTCTGGGGCCTTGGGATGATCCCGCAAGCCAATCAGCACGAGCATCTGCTGCACGACGGCCGCGCGCGCGGTCCGGCGGAAGCGATCCTCTGGCACGGCGGCGAGGCGGAGACAGCGAAGGAAGCCTTCCGCACCGCCCCCGCAGCAGATCGGGCGGCGCTGGTGGCGTTCCTGCGGTCGCTGTAAGCATCAGGACCGGTTGGGAATTGCCCCTGTTACGCCGCCAGCACCTGAAAGGCGCTGTTGCCGAAATCAGGCTTGCCGTAGGTTAAGCGCGCGCCCTCAAGGGTCTGCACCGCGCCGCCCGCGCCTTCGATGATGGCTTGGCCCCCGGCGGTGTCCCACTCGCAGGTGCGGCCATAGCGGATCATGATGTCGGCGGTGCCTTCGGCGATCAGGCCGAATTTCCAGGCGCTGCCGCAACTGACGGTCTTGGTCACGCCGCGCGCGGCCAAAGCGGCGTCGGCTTGCGCGCCGTCGCGGTGGGAGCGGGAGATCATTGCCGTCAGCCCATCGGCGGGGGCGGGGCGCATCTGGATTTTCCGCCGCTCGTCCCCGGCGATGCGCCAGGAACCAAGATCGACCCCGCCAAGATAGGCGAGACCCTGCACCGGCACGCTGAGCGCGCCCAGGACGGGGTAATCCCCGGCGATCAGCCCGACCGAAACGGCGAATTCCCCGGTGCGGTTGATGAATTCCTTTGTGCCGTCGAGCGGATCGACGCACCACCATAGGCCGCCGGAGCAATCGGGCCGATGCCCGGCGGCGACCTGTTCTTCCGAGACGATGGGAATATCCGGCGTCAGCGCGGCAAGGCCCGCGAGCAGCACCGCTTCCGCCGCGTGATCGGCCTCGGTAACGGGGGAGCCGTCGGTCTTATGCGCCATCCGGCAACCGTTGGCATAGAGCGGCAGGATAGCCGCCCCGGCGTCGATGACGATCTTCTGCAACCCCGGTAGCAGCGCGGCGAAATCCCTCATTCCGCCGCCGCCTTCACTTGGGCTGCCTGGATCGCCCGCCAGATTTTATGGGGCGTCGCGGGCATGTCGATATGAGTGATGCCATAGGGGCGCAGCGCCTCGATCAGCGCGTTGATCACGGCGGGTGGCGCGCCGATGGCCCCGGCCTCCCCGGCGCCCTTGATCCCCAGGGGGTTGGTGGTGCAAGGGACGTTCCTGAGATGAAATTCGATCTGCGGCAGCAAATCGGCGCGCGGCATGCCGTAATCCATGAAAGAGCCAGTGAGCAATTGGCCCGACTCGGGGTCATAGGCGGCTTCTTCGATCAGCGCTTGCCCCGCGCCCTGCGCGATGCCGCCGTGGACCTGCCCGGCCAGCATCAGCGGGTTCACCACCGCGCCGAAATCATCGACGACGATATAGCGCTCCAGCGTTACGCCGCCCGTGTCCGGGTCTACCTCCAACTCGACGATATGCGTCCCATTGGGGAAGGTCGCGGCGGGGGGCTTGAAGCGCCCGTCGCCGTCGAGTTCCGGGGTTTCGCCGTCCGGCACCTGCCCGGCCTTGGCTTTCGCCGCAACCTCCGTCAGCCCGACCGACCGATCCGTGCCGACGATGGTGAAGCGCCCTTCGGCGAATTCCACGTCCGCCGTCGCCGCTTCCAAGAGATGCGCGGCGAGGCGCTTGCCTTTTTCGATCAGGGCTTCCGCCGCGCGGGTGACGGCGACGCCGCCGATGGGGACGGAGCGCGAGCCGCCCGTGCCGCCGCCCGTGCGGATGCGATCGGTATCGCCCTGCACCATCGTCACTTCGGCAATGTCGAGGCCCAGCGCGTCGGCGGCCAACTGCCCGTAGGCGGTGGCATGGCCCTGGCCGTTGGACTGGGTGCCGATGAAGATCGTGACCTTACCCCCGGCATCCATCACCAGCCGCGCATCCTCCGGGCTGCCCCCGGCGCAGGCTTCGATGTAGGAGGACAGGCCGATCCCGCGCAGCTTGCCCTTGGCGGCGGATGCGGCGCGGCGGGCTTCGAACCCATCGAGATCGCCCAGGCGCAAAGCTTCGGTCAGCGTCTGGTTGAAATCGCCGCTGTCGTAGGTCTGGCCCAGCGCCGTCTTATACGGCATGGCGGCGGCGGGAATGAAGTTGCGGCGGCGGATTTCGGCCGAGGATAGGCCGGTGACGCGCGCTGCTTCCTCCACCAGTCGTTCGATGACGTAAGCGGCTTCCGGGCGGCCTGCACCCCGATAGGCATCGACCGGCGCGGTATGGGTGAAGACGCCGCGCACGCGCACCGAGGCGCAGGGAATGGCATAGACGCCGGTCAGCATCATCGTTCCGGCCAGCGTCGGGATGAACGGCCCATAGGGCGACAGGGTGCCGCCGAGGTTGGCGATGGTATCGACCGACAGCGCCAGGAATTTTCCGTCCGCATCCATCGCCACGGCGGCTTCCGTTACATTGTCGCGCCCGTGGGCGTCGGCTTGTGAGGAGTCCGACCGCTCGCCGGTCCATTTCACCGGGCGGCCGAGTTTCTGCGCCGCCAGCAGCACTAGGGCCTGTTCGGGGTAAGGGAAGATTTTCGTGCCGAAGCCGCCGCCGACATCGGGCGTCACGACGCGCAGCTTTTCGCGCGGCAGGCCGAAAACCTCGTCGGCGAAGACTTCCTGCAAATCGTGCACGCCCTGGCTGCTGGTGTAGAGCGTCAACCGCCCGTCCGCATCGATATCGCCAATGGCGTTGCGCGGCTCCATTGCGTGGGAAATCAGGCGGTTGTTGATCAGGCGGACGCGCGCGGTTTTGGCTGCCTTAGCGAAAGCGGCTTCCACCGCCTCCGGCTGACCCGATCCCCAGTCAAAACAGATATTGCCCGGCGCTTCCGGGTAGACCTGCGGCACGCCCGGTTCGACGGCGCGGGCGGTTTCGACGATAGCGGGATGGTCTTCATAGTCCACCATCACCGTATCGAGCATGTCGCGGGCGGTGGCGAGGTCTTCGGCGATAACCAGTGCCACGGCATCGCCGACGTAGCGCACCGTATCCTCCGCCAGCAGTAGGCGCGGCACGACGACCATCGGCGACCCATCGCGGTTCTTCAGCTTGATTGGCGTCATCAATGGCTTCAGGCCCGCCGCTTTCACGTCCGCCGCCGTCAAGACCGCCAACGCGCCGGGCAGGGCGAGGGCGTCCGTTGCGTCGATCCCCTTGATGGTGGCATGGGCGTAGGGCGAACGCAGCACCAGCGCATAGGCTTGGTTGGGCAGCGAAATATCGTCGGTATAGCGGCCCTGGCCGGTAACGAAGCGCTGATCTTCCACCCGGCGCACCGGTTGGCCCATCCCGAACTGACCCATTCCGCTCTCCCTAACGATCCGAAAAATCCAACGATTAACGGCGTGATCAAGATAGGGACGCTTCGGCACGGAGGCCAGAGGCATTTCCGCAGGGGAGGGGCCAAGCCAAGCCGCGTTAGGGCAAATGCAGGGTCAGGCGCCCATCGGCCCCCTCGATCTTTGTGTCGCCCGGCAGGCTGGCCGTCGCCACCCAAGTCGCCAAAAAAGCCTCGGCCTCTGGGCCGGTCCACAGCCTTGGGAAATCTTGCGATGCCGGGTCCGTGCCGCCGCCGAGACGGAGGGCGTGCACCTCGATTTGCGTCAACCGCCCGGCCTCGAACGTTAGGCAGCCGAGCAGGCTGCGCCAAATCGCCGGATGCGGGCGAACACTGGCCCGCTGCGAATGAAAAAGAAAATTCCCAAGACCGAAAAAGACCGGCTGCCCCGCAATGATCGCTAGGCGTTGAAGCACCGGCGCCCCGTGGCCCAACACCATATCTGCCCCCGCTGCGATCAAGCGTTCGGCCAGGGGGGGAAGCCACGGACCGGGTTCGTGCCAATCGGCGGGCCAATGGTGGGTGTGCACCGAGGCGATGACCAGGGCGCCGCTGGCTTTTGCGGCGGCGATGGCCGTTTCCTGCCGGGCGAGATCATCGGGCGCAACGTGCCAGAGTTCGGTAGCGGTTTCCGCCGGTTGCAGCACTTGACCAAAAAAATCGATGCAGCCCGGCGGGGGCGGGGTTTGAAAGCCGACGGCCACCCGCGTTGCTAGGCGCTGGGCATGGCCAACCGCCTCGGCATAGGCCGCCATGTCGGCCAGCAGGGCGGGCGGCACGCCCAAACGGCGGCTGACCCCCAAGCGGTTGCAGCCGGGGCGTGCCCCGCGCCCATCCTGGCCATCGCTGGCATAGACCGAGGCATCCCACGGTCCGGCGTCCATTGCCACCAAGGCCACCCCCCGCCCGCTGGCAGCCGCTGTTGCCGCCGTCAGCGTTGGCCCGGTTCCCGCGGTGGTAAAGCCGCGCGCGGCCGTTTCCGCGAGCGTGGATAGAATGCCGTTTGGTCCCAAATCGCCTGCGTGATTATTGGCGAGCGACAGATGGGTGAAGCCAAACCTAGCAAGACTATCCAGCATCGCCGGAGCAACGCCGTGGGCGGCCTTATCCTTCGTCGGCCAGCCGCCGTAAGAACCCGCGATGCAGCCTTCGAAATTGGTGAAGGCGGCATCGCAGCCCCGGATAATATTGGCAACCGCCTGGGCCTCGGGATTATCGAGGGCAAACGGGTCGCGGCGGATCAGGGACTGACCCGCCACGGCGATGCGCAGCCTATGGGCGACGGACATTCATCGCGACCGTCTGTTCGTCCCGCCGCCCCTGATAGGTCAGGCCCTTGCGGGTAGCCCAGGCGACTTTCTGCCAATAAAGCGGAATGATCCCGACATCACCAAACGCGATCTTGGCGGCGTGTTGCAGCAGAATTTCGCGCTTATCGTCGTCGAACTCGGCCATCCCCTGTTCTAACAGCAGATCGAAGTTCGGGTTGGAATAGCGCGTGCGGTTGTTACCGCCAAAACCCCGTTCCTTGTCGTAGGTATGCATCACGCTATCAAGACCGGCTGAGGCTTCGCCGGTCGTCGAGCCATAGCTGAATAGGAAGGCCGAATATTCCCCGGCGGTCGCCGCCTTGGCGAACACGCTGTAGGGCAGCGTCTGCACGCCATTCACCTTAATGCCGCCACGCGCAAAAAGCTGGCCGATGGTCTGGGTCACAGCGCTATCTTGGGCAAAGCGGTCATTTGACCCATGCAGCGTTAGCCCGAAGCCTTTCGGCCATCCGGCTTCCGTCAGCAGCTTCTTCGCCCCCTCGGGATCGTAGGCGACCGGGGTGAGCGCCGGATCATAGCCGAAGACGCCTTCCGGGATCATTTGCCCGGCGGGGGTACCGGCGTTGGTTAACACCCTTTCAACGAGGCGGGGGCGGTCGATGAGTTTAGACAAGGCAAGCCGCACCCGTTGGTCTTTCAGCGGGTTCTTCGTCATCGGTTTGCCATCGGCATCGGTCACGAAGGGGCTGACATCGCGGGCGCTATCGAGCGCCATATAGATCAGCCGGAGCGACGAGGCTTCCGACACCGCAACATTCGGGTCGCCCTTCAATTCCTCCAACATGCTGGGCGGGACGAGGTCGATCATTTGCACATCGCCCGCCTTCAACGCGGCAACGCGGGCGGCGGCATTGCTGATAAAGCGGAACTGCACCCGCTCGAACTCCGGCTTGGTGCCCCAGTAATTAGGATTGCGCACCAGATTAAGCTGCGCGCCCGGCACCCAGTTTACGAACTTATAGGGGCCGGTGCCAATTGCGGCCGCCCCAGAATTGAACTGATCGTTGCTGGCGTTCTCCGCCGCTTTTTTCGAAACGATGAACACCCGGCCGATTTCATTAACGAACAACGGGTCGGGCGATTTCGAAGTGATCCGCAGGGTCAGCGGATCGATGATTTCCATCTTGTCGATCCCAGCGACCGAATCGGCAAACGACGCGGGGGAATTCGGAATCGTCGGCGGGCGGCGCAGCGAGAAAACCACATCCTCCGCCGTGAAGGGGCTGCCGTCGTGGAAGGTCACATTCGGGCGCAGTTTCACCTCCCACAGGGTCGGCGACAGGGCTTTCCACGAGACGGCCAACTGGCGTGTCGCGCGCATATTATCGTCAACGCCCGCGAGGCGCTCGAAGATATGGATAGAGGTCATCTGATTATTGCCGGTGCGGGCAAACTGCGGATCAATGGAAACCGGCTCGTTGCCCCGCGCGATAATCAGGTCGGGGGCTTGGCTCAGGGCCGTTCCTGCGGTTAGCGCCGCACTGAGGCCGAGGGCGATGGCAAGGGGGCGAAAACGTCTCAGCATTGGTTAGTCTCCCGTTCTTTTGTGATTCTATAAGGGTTTGGCGTTAGTGACCGGCGCCAAAACCAAGCGCGACGGATGGGCGGCATCAGTATAGATGCGCACGTCGGCCACCTGGGTCGGTCCGCTTTCCCAGGCGGGGGCGCCGGTCTGGGGGTTGACGTCGAAATGCGGGAAGTTAGAACTGGCGATATCCAGCCGCAACCGATGCCCGGCTTTAAACAGGTTGGCGGTCGGAAAGGCCTCCACCTGGATTTTATAGATCGTGCCCGGTTCCATCAGGCGCGGCGCTTCCCACCCATCGCGGAAGCGGCAGCGTTGGATCCCGTGGGTCAGGTTCAGCGCAAACCCCTGCGGATAATCGGCACTCGGCGGGTAAACGTCGATCAGCTTGATGCAGAGATCGAGATCGGGCGCCGAACTGCTGACGAAAATCTCCGCTGTTACCGGCCCGGTCATGTCGAGGTCATGGGTCAGTGGCGGGGTTTCGAAGACCAGAACATCGGCGCGGCTGGCAAGCGGTAGATAGGGCGGCTGGCAGCCGAAGAAGCGCGGGTCTTCCCGCTGGTCGAAGCCACCCCGTTCGATGATCGGATCGCCGGAGGTAATCGCCCCGCCAATCGTCGGCACGGGGTTCTTGGGGTCCGACAAATAGCTGCGGCTGGCCTGGGGTACCTCCGGCGGGGTCGGGCGAAAGCCCCCTTCGGCGGTCAGGAAGAAATCCTGTCGGGCGGCTTGGGGCGGCCATGTCTCGGCCTGCATCCAGGCGCCGCCATGATCCAATCGCCCGTCGCTGCGGCGGGTACCGCTGCCACCCCCCATGCGAAAATAGCGCACGGCAGGCGGCGGCGGTGTCGTCGCGGTGCCGAAGACCCGCGCCATCCAATCCAGCCGGAACGCCATGAAATCGGGGGCCAGTGACCCATCCAGCGTGGCCGCCGGGCCGAAATCCACATCGCCGGAAAAACTATCGCTCCGCCGCCCATGCAACCAGGGACCGAGTACCAGATAGGCCGGGCTGCGCCGCCCGCCACTCGTGAGGGCCGTAAAGTTCTCGATCGCGGTGCGCGGGTAGGGATCATACCAACTCGACATCAGCAGGATCGGCACATCCGGCAAGGTGTCGAGATAACCCAGCGCGTATAAGCCCGGTTTCTGCCAGCTTTCATCGAAGCATTCCGCCTGCCACTGGCTGAAGAAATAGGCTTCATACTCCGGCACCCAGCGCAGGGGGCTGTGCCCCGGCTTCCAGGGCAGCCGATGGAACCAGGCGCGAATATCTTCCTGCTTCAAGGCGGTGGCGACCAGCGGGTCGGCCTTGGCGACGGGGCTAAGATGCGCCTGCTTATAAGCCCAAGTCGCCTGCTTTAGCTCGAACGCGCCGCCCTGGCGGATGCCGCCTTGATAGGCGTTGGAGAAACCGCCGCTGTCGAGCAACATGCCCGCCAGCCCAGTCGGTGCTAGGCTGGCGAGGGCCATCTGGGTATGGGCGCTATAGGATAGGCCGTGCGTCGCCACCCGCCCATCGCACCAGGGCTGCGCCGCCAGCCACTCCACCGTTTCGGCCCCGTCCGCCGCTTCGCCAGTATACTTGCTGAAACTCCCCTCGGACTGATAGCGGCCCCGGCAGTCTTGCATCGCGACGATATAGCCGGCGCGGACAAAGGCGCAGGCTACCGCCTCACGCGACCTTGGCGTGCGGTCGTGAACGCTGATTTCCGAATGGGACGCAGACCGCTTATCGTAAGGGGTGCGTTCCAGCAAAACCGGGCGGCGCCCCTCCAGAATTTTCCCATCCTCTGCCGGAAAATAGAGGTCGGTCGCCAGGCGAACCCCGTCTGGCATCGTGATCATCTGATCGGGCCAGCGGATCACCCGGCCTTGCTCGAGAACATCGGACATTATGCAGCCTCCGCAAGATGGCACGCGGCAGAATGATCGGGGGCCAAGCGGCGCAACACGGGCGCTTCTTG
Source organism: Elstera cyanobacteriorum (assembly GCF_002251735.1). Classification (NCBI taxonomy): domain Bacteria; kingdom Pseudomonadati; phylum Pseudomonadota; class Alphaproteobacteria; order Rhodospirillales; family Rhodospirillaceae; genus Elstera; species Elstera cyanobacteriorum. The sequence continues at coordinate 25,701 of NZ_NOXS01000022.1, forward strand.
GCGGCAGCGGTCGGTTGCCAAGGGGCAGCGCGGGTGGAAATGGCACCCCGGCGGCGGGTTGAGGGGCGAGGGAATTTCCCCCTTCACCGGCGCAAACTGCTGGCGCCCTGCCCCGATCTTCGGAATTTGCGACAGCAACGCCTGGGAATAGGGATGCCGGGGGCGGGCGAACAGGGTTTCCGTCGGCGCCAGTTCTACCAACCGCCCGAGGTAGAGGATCGCCACCCGGTCCGAGATATGCTCGACCACCGATAGATCGTGACTGATGAACAGATAGGTCAGCCCGCGCGCCTGCCGCAGGTCCATAAACAGGTTCAGCACCTGGGCCTGGATCGACACGTCCAGCGCCGCGACCGATTCGTCGCAGACCAGCAAATCAGGCTTCACCGCTAAGGCGCGGGCGATGCCGATGCGCTGGCGTTGACCGCCGGAAAACTGATGCGGGTAGCGGTGGCGGAAATCCGGGTCCAGCCCAACGTCGCGCATGACCGCCGCCACATAATCATCCATCTCGCGTCGGCGGATCAGACCGTGATAGAGCGGCGCTTCGCCGATCGCTTCCACGATCTTCAAGCGCGGATTGAGCGAAGACATCGGGTCTTGGAAGATCATCTGGATCCCCAAGCCATCATGCCCGCTGCCTACCGGGCGATCATGATATAGAACGCGCCCACCGCTGGCGGGCATGATCCCGGCAACGATGCGGCCCAGGGTAGATTTTCCGCAGCCGCTTTCCCCAACGATGCCGACCACTTCCCCCGCCGTTACGGTCAGCGAGACCGTATCGAGGGCGTGAACGACCGTATCTTCAACCGTCGCCCCCAAGCGGCGGGCAATTTTTCCGGCAAAATCGGGCCTATTCTCGAAACGTTTGCTAACGTCGCGAATATCCAAGATCGGGGTGCTCATGGCATCTCCGCAGAAACAGGGTGAAAGCAGGCCGCCTGCCGCCCGGCGCCGTGATCGGCCAAGGGGGGGCGCGCCTCGCAATGGGTATCGGCGGTCTGGCAGCGCGGGGCGAAGGCGCAGCCGGGCGGCAGGGCTGCAAGCCCCGGGGTCATCCCGCTGATCTGCTGCAAGCGGACGCCGCGCCGATTGGCGCTCGGCAAGGAGCGCAAAAGACCCTGGGTGTAGCGATGCAGTGGCGCGGCAAGAGTTTGATCCGTCGGGCCAAACTCGACGATCCGCCCGGCGTACATCACTGCGATCTTATCGGCGAGACCGGCGACCACCCCAAGATCGTGGCTAATCCAGATCAGCGCAGTTCCCGTCGTTCGGCACAGGGTCTGCACTTCGGAGAGAATCTGCGCCTGGATGGTCACGTCGAGGGCGGTAGTCGGCTCGTCCGCAATGATCAAATCGGGATCGAGCAGCAGCGCAATGGCAATCGCCACTCGCTGCCGCATGCCGCCGGAAAGCTGGTGCGGATAGCACAGCAGCCGTTCGTCGGGCGCCGGAATGCCGACCTTCGCCAACACGTCCCGCGCCCGCTGGCGGGCGGCGTCGCGGCTAAGATCGGTATGGGCTTGCAGCGTTTCGATCATCTGCGTGTCGATGCGCAGGACCGGGTTCAGGGTCATCATCGGATCTTGAAAGATCATCGCGATGCGGTTACCGCGCAGGCGGCGCAACCCTTCGGCATCGAGCGTGAGCAGATCGAGGCCTTGAAACAGCACCTTGCCGCTGGTCACCCGGCCCGGTGGTTCGACAAGGCCGAGGATGGAAAAGCCGGTGACGGATTTGCCGGACCCGCTTTCGCCGACAAGGCCGAGAATTTCCCCTTTCTCAAGATCAAAAGAAATGGCATCGACCGCGCGGGCCGGGCCTTTGGGGGTGCGGAATTCGGTCACAAGGTTTTGGACCGACAGAAGCGGAGCGCGCATGGCCGTCAGCGTCCCTGAAGCCGGGGGTTGAGGATTTCCCGCAGCCGGTCGCCTGCGATATTGATGCTGAAAATCAGCACCAGCAGCAGCAGGCCGGGGAAGACGGCGACCCAATATTTGCCTGTTAGCAAATGTTCGTAACCATTGGCGATCAGCAGCCCCAGCGACGGTTCGGTGATCGGCAGGCCGATGCCGAGGAACGACAGGGTGGCTTCGGTCGCGATGGCGGAAGCGATTTGCAGCGTGCCGACGACGATGACCGGCGGCAGGCAGTTCGGCAGCAGGTGCCGCAGGATGATGCGAACCGGCCCCAGGCGCAGGCAGCGCGCCGCTTCGATATAATCTTTCGACCGTTCGACCAGCGCCGCCCCCCGCACCACGCGGGCAAAATAGGCCCATTGCACGAGGATCAGCGCGAAGATCAGCTTCGCCACCCCTTGCCCCAGGAAGGCCATGATCATCAGCGCGACCAGAATGGTCGGGAAGCTCAGCATGAAATCGACGAAGCGCATGATCAGCGTTTCGGTGCGCCCGCCGAAATAACCCGCCGTCAGCCCAAGCACCGTGCCGAGCGAGACGGCAATCAAGCAGGCGCTGACGCCGACGGCTAGACTGGTGCGCAGACCGTAAACCATCGTTGAGAGCATATCGCGCCCTTGGGCGTCGGCGCCTAGCAGGAAGGTAAACCCTGCTTCGGCCTTGGTGCCCGGCGGCATAAGGTTATCGCCAAGCCCAAGTTCGGCGAGATTATAGGGGTTCTGCGGCACGAGCGACGGGCCGATAACGGCCGTGATCAACAGCAGCAGAACGATGGTCGCGGCGGCGACCGCTAGCGGGGAGCGCGCAAAGAGGCGCAGCAGGGCTGTCGTCGGCATCAGCGCTTCTCCGCCAGGCGAACGCGCGGGTCGAGCGCCGAATAAAGAATATCGACCAGTAGGTTGATCGTGATGAACATTGCCACCACGACCATCAGGTAAGCGACCACCACAGGCCGGTCGAGCTTATAGATACTGTCGATGATGAGCTTGCCGGACCCGGGCCACGCGAAAACGGTTTCGGTCACGGTCGCAAAAGCCACCAACTGCCCGAACTCCAGCCCCGTCACGGTAACGATGGGCACCAGAATATATTTCAGCACATGCACCCCAATAATGCGGCGTTCCCGCAGCCCTTTCGCACGGGCGAATTTCACGAAGTCGAGCACCAGCGCCTCGCGCACCCCGGCGCGGGTCAGGCGGATCAGTAGGGCGGTTTTGAACAGCGCGAGATTGACGGCGGGGAGCAGCAGATGCCGCCAACCGTCGAGGGTGACGAGGCTGGTCTTAACGCCGAAAATCTCCCCGACCGCCCCCCGCCCATTGGACGGCAGCCAGCCCAGCAGCACGGCGAAAACCCAGACCAGCATCATGCCCTGCCAAAAACTCGGCAGGCTGAAGCCGAAAATCGAGGCGGTAACGATCGTCCGATCCACCGGCCCCTCGCCGCGCAAGCCCGCCAGCAGCCCCAGCGGAATGCCGATACCAACCGCCAGCACTAAGGCGACGAACGCCAGTTCCAAGGTTGCGGGCAACCGATCCAAAATCAGCGAAATCGACGGTTCATTGTAAACGAAGCTGCGCCCGAGATCGCCGTGCAGCGCGTTCCAAAGGAAGGTCGCATATTGCACATGCAGGGGCCGGTCGAGACCGAGCATGGCAACCGCGCGGTCGCGTTCCGCTGCCGAAGCATCGGGATCGATCAGCAGCAGCGTCGGGTCGCCGACGCCATAGAGCCCGATGAAGACGATGAAGGACACCGCCAGAATGACGATACAGCTTTGCAGCAATCGCCGGATGATGAAGACGAGCACGGCCCCCAATCCTTATTTTTTATTGGTTAGGTGAAACCCCACGACAGATCATTGCCCAGCGCGGCGCAGTAACGGAAATCGTTTGTTCTGATGGGGCTATTAGGAGAAATTATCTGCCCCAAACCGTGCTGGGAGAGGCGCTGCCGATGGAAAATCTGACCCTGACCCTCCGTCACCTTCGGGTGTTCCGGGCGATCATGGCGACCGGATCGGCCACAGCGGCGGCCGACCGGCTGGCGATCACGCAGCCCGCCGTTAGCCAGCAATTAGCCCAACTCGAAGACGCCCTCGGCCTTAAGCTCTTCGAGCGTAAAGCGGGCCGTCTGATCGCTACCGATCCCGCCGTCGAACTGCATCGGGAGGTGGCGAACGCCTTCGACAGCATCGAGCGGATCGTCAATCTCGCCAGCCGTTTGAAGGCCGATGCCCCGGCCATGCTGCGCATTGGGGCAGCCCATAGTTTGGGCGTGCAGATCTTGCCGCAGATTTGCGGCGCTTTTGCCGAGCGCTATCCGGCGCTGGCCTTCGATCATCAGGGCGGGCTTTATGCCCTGCTCGCGGGGCAGGTAGCCTCGGGCGCCCTCGATCTTGCCATTTTGAAACTGCCGATGACCCACCCGGGCACCAGTGTGTTGCGGCGCTTCGAAGCCCGCTCGGTCTGCATTATCCCGGCGCGCTATCCACTTGCCCAGCGGCAGGGGCCGTTGACGCCGGAAGACCTGCGCGATGTGCCGCTGGTGATGTTGCGCCGCAATAGCCCCTTCCGCCACGATCTTGAGCAGGCCTTGCTGGCCGCAGGGGTGACGCCGCGCATTAAGGCGGAGGCGATGACCGTCGCCACTTGCTGCGGTTTCGCCTCGGTCGGGCTTGGGGTCGCGGTCGTCAATGAATTGATGGCGACGCAGTTCGAAGGCCCGGCGGTCGTAATGCGGCCATTGCATTTTGACGGCGGCCCGCAGATTTTTGATATCATCGTTCCCGCTGGGGTAACGCCGCCCCCCTTGGTTAGCGAATTTGCCGATTTTACGGTGCGCTGGGTGGAGGATAGCCTTACCGCGTTTCGGCAACGCCACGGTATCTGACCCCCAACACGACACATAGCCGTCATGCTTACTGTAAGCGGGAAGCCCCTTGCCACGGAGGTAGGAAAGACGCATAGTGAACCAGTTAACTTTGCTACTGGGTTATGTCCGGCTCCGGCCGCGTTTTCCCCGTCGTGACTTTGATGCCCGTGCTGCATGTTGCGCCGGGTAGCTCCAACGGGAATACCCCAGGAGGCACTTATGTCGAATACCGGTACCGTGAAATGGTTCAACAGCACTAAGGGCTTCGGTTTCATCCAGCCTGACAATGGTGGCGAAGACGTTTTCGTTCACATCTCGGCCGTGCAGCGTGCCGGCCTGTCGGATCTGAACGAAGGCCAGAAGATTAGCTTCGAACTCGTGCGCGATCCGCGTAAGGGCAAGACCTCGGCGGATAACCTCCGCGCGGTCTAAGCTATCCTTCAGTCGGATGCTTTTAGGGCGGCGGCATGGGTTCATGCCGCCGCCCTTGCTTTTGGGAAAAAAATGACAAAAGAAGAATTTATCGAGTTCGAAGGGCACGTCGTCGAAGTGCTTCCCGATGGCCGCTTTCGCGTGAACTTGGAAAACGGGCACGAAATCATCGCCTATACGGCAGGCAAAATGCGGAAAAGCCGCATCCGTTCGCTGGTCGGCGATCGCGTGACAATCGAAATGACGCCCTATGATCTGACCAAGGGGCGCATCACCTATCGGCATAAGGACGAAAAATCGTCCGGGGCGCCCGGCAGTATCCGCCGCCCACCCCCGCGCCGCCGCTGACCGACGGTTGCCTGCGGAAGACGTTCTTGCAGCGCCCGTTGCGCAGATAGCGGTCTTCCGACAGTGATAGGCAGAACGCCAGAACCCGCCGATCCGAGGTTGGATCGCGCCGGTCCACCCCGTACACGGCATTGGCAGCCGCGTTCAACGGCCCCGGATCACGGCATTGCATGATCTGATCATGCAATGCCTGCCACGTGGTGAGACGATTGCCCCTCATCTGTCAGCAGCCCAGGGTGCCAGATGCTCTGGTCGCCGGATGCGGGCACATTGGTATAGGCCTGCAGGCGTTGTCCTGCAGCGGCCAATAAAGGGGCGGCGAAGCTGACTATGGCAGCGCTGTCCAAACCGCCACTTAGATGTTTAGTCCCAGCATAGGGTTGTGTGGCTTAACGATGAAAACGTCCGGCTTGTTTTTCCAGAGTTCTTGGACGGCTTCCTATGGTGTTTTGAACTTTAATGCCTTGATCTGCTAGGCAAAATTATATGCAAAGGGCCAATCACGGACATGGCAGCGCAACTCGTTGATCGAAGCGTATTGGAATAACTTGACCGTCGCTTCCTTGATTGTTCGAACTATGCGTTCTGCCTGGCCGTTGGTCCAAGGGTGATACGGCCTGGTCAAACGATGCTCGATGTTATTCTCACGAGCAACACGACCGAAGATGTGGGGAAAGTCAGGCCGGTGCCTTGCTCGCGCTGAACGAACTGGACGCCGTTATCAACGAGGATCGCGTGGACCTTGCAGGGTACGTGGCGGATCAAAGATTTCGGGAACTCTGCGGCTGCCGGCTTGGTGGCCCTGTGATAGATGCGGGCGAACACTAGCTTGCTGGTTCGGTCCACCGTAACGAACAGAAGCCCTTGCCACCTTCGTAGCGCGATTCGGCGATATCGATATGGAAATAGGCGATCTCGTAGCTCTTGAACTTCTTCGGCTTTTCCCTAACGCCTTTGGGCAGGCGAGAGATGCTGTGGCGGTCCAGGCAACGGTGCAGTGACGACCGCGTCAAAGGCGGGTGTCCCTGAGGGCGACGAGCGACCTCCTCCATCAGCGTGAGTGCGCCTGCTGCCCCATCCTTCGGGATCAGGATTTCCGCTCCAAGGATCTCAACCAGAAATACAAAATGCCACCGCCTTGCGAGACTGGCCAGCGATGGGAGGGGGTTACGAATTACCGCTAGTAGCTCTCAGCAGCGCTGAAAGATGCTAGGGCTTGGTTTTTGATGCTTCGCAGAACAGGGTGAATGGCCTACTAGGGTCGACGCATAACAAAAAAGCCTCTTGGGTTGATAACCCAGAGGCTTTTTGAATGGTGGGCGCGACAGGGATTGAACCTGTGACCCCTACGATGTCAACGTAGTGCTCTCCCGCTGAGCTACGCGCCCTCACTGCGTCGTGAGGCCCGCTTTGTACGAAGATGGGCCGGGGCTGTCAAGCAGCGAAACGCTCGGGTGTCCCGAGTGATCCGGTTGTGCCTGCCTGCCGTACCGAAGGCAGGAGGATTTTGCGATGATACGGCAGGTTTTGGCGGCACTAGCCATCTGTCTCGGGGGGCTGATCAGCCTTCCGGCGGCGGCGACTTCGCGCGAAATTTTCTTTACGGTGGAGCGGAACGGCACGCCGTTCGGCACCCATAGCCTGCGGTTCGAAACGACCCCACAGGCACTGACCGTCTCGGTCGCCATCGATCTGAAGGTCGATTTCGGTCCCATTACGGTGTTTCGCTATACCCACCGCAATCGCGAGGTTTGGACGGCCGGGGCGGGCGGTCTGCGTCTCGCCGCGCTCGACACGCAGACCGATGATGATGGCGCGACGTTCCGCACGGCGGGCGTGGCGCTCGGGCAGGGCTTCCGGCTGAGCGAGGGAGAGGCGACGGGCGTTTTACCGGGGGATATCGTCCCGACAAGCTATTGGCACCGCGCCAGTTTGGAGCGCCGCGCCTGGCTCGATACCCAAAGCGGGCGGCTGCGGCAGGTGCGTGTTCAGCCGCTGGGGCCCGAGAGTGTGACGGTGGCCGGTCAACCCGTCACCGCCAACCGCTACCGGGTAACGGGCGATCTTGAGATGGATCTTTGGTATCTGCCGAACGGCGAATGGGCGGGGCTGGAGTTCTCGGCGCGCGGTTCGCTGATCCGCTATCGGCGCCAAACCCCGGCGGATGTCGCGGTTCTGCCAGAAGGGGTGAAGCCCGCCCCGGCCCTGGCCTCGGCGGCCCCATGAGCGGCGCGCTACGGCTGGTTCTCGGCGATCAACTGACGCCTCATCTGTCGGCGCTGCGCGGGATTGATCCGGCCCACGATCTGATCCTTATGGCGGAGGTGCAGGCGGAGGCGACCTATGTGCGCCACCACCCCAAGAAACTCGGTTTTTTCTTTGCGGCGATGCGACACCATGCCGAAGCGCTGCGGGCGGCGGGGCATAGGGTGCGCTACTTTCGGCTCGATGATACCATGCCCTGTCACAGTCTTGGCGAAGCCATTGCCCGCACTTTGGCGGAGGGTAGGTACGGGCGGCTGATCGTCACCGCGCCGGGGGAATGGCGCCTGCTGGCCGAGGTGGAAAGCTGGGCCGCGCGGTTTGGTCTGCCGGTCGATATCCGGCCCGACGATCATTTTCTCTGCACGCGCGAAGAATTTGCCGCTTGGGCCAACGGACGCAAAGGCCTACGGATGGAGTTCTTTTACCGCGATATGCGCCGCCGCACCGGGTTGCTGCTGGCTGCCGATGGCGCGCCGGAGGGCGGCAGTTGGAATTACGATGCGGAAAACCGGGGAGCTTTGCCCGAAGCCATCCCCGCGCCGGGCCTGTTTCGCGTTCCGCCCGATGACGAAACCTGCGCGGTTCTCGCCCTGGTTGCCGAGCGCTTCCCTGATCATTTTGGCGACCTGGAAGGCTTTGACTATGCCGTAACGCGCAGCAATGCCGAGGCGGCGTTTGAGCATTTTTGCCGCCACGCCCTGCCGCAGTTTGGCACTTATCAGGACGCCATGCGGCAGGCCGGGGGAGCGGAGGGCGATGTGCTATTTCACGCCCGCATCGCGCTTTATCTCAATGTTGGGCTGCTCGACCCCTTGCAGGCCTGCCGCCGGGCGGAGGCGGAGTATCGCGCCGGGCGGGTACCGCTGAATGCGGCGGAAGGGTTTATTCGCCAGATTATCGGCTGGCGGGAATATGTTCGGGGTATCTACTGGCTGAAAATGCCTGACTATGCCGCCGTCAATTATTTTGAGGCCCGGCGCCCGCTGCCCGATTTCTTCTGGTCGGGGGAGACCGATCTAAACTGTTTGCGGCAGGTGATCGGCCAGACCAAGCGCACCGCCTATGCCCATCATATTCAACGCCTGATGGTTACCGGGAATTTCGCGTTGCTGATCGGTGCTGATCCGGCGGCGGTGGCCGAATGGTATTTGGCCGTTTATGCCGATGCGGTGGAATGGGTTGAACTGCCGAATGTCGTTGGCATGGCGTTATTTGCCGATGGCGGGACGATGGCCAGCAAACCCTATGCGGCCAGCGGCACCTATATCGACAAAATGTCGAACTATTGCCGCCGCTGCCGCTTCGATCCTGCCAAGAAGAACGGCCCGAAAGCCTGCCCGTTTAATTACCTCTATTGGGATTTTCTGATGCGCAACCGGGAAAAGCTGCGGGGTAACCCTCGGCTCGCCATTCCCTATCGCACGCTCGATAAACTGCCTGAGGCACGCCAAGCCGCGATTGCCGAGGATACGCGGCGGTTTCTAAAAACACTTGGGGAGGCCGCATGACGCATCTCTGGATCACCGGCGCCAGCCAAGGCATTGGACGGGCGGTGGCCCTTGCCGCCGCCGCGCGCGGCTGGACCGTTTCGGCAACAGCGCGCAGCGCAGCGGGGCTTGAAAACCTTGCGGCGGAGAGTGGTGGGCGCATTCAGGCCTTCCCTGGCGATATTACCGACCGGGCCGGGCTGGCAGCGGTCGTCGCGGCCATCGAAGCCCAGCGCGGCCCCATCGACATCGCTGTGTTGAATGCCGGAACCCACGAGCCGACCGATGGTGCCGCCTTCGATGCCGCCGTTTATGATCATTTGATCAAGGTTAACCTGACCGGAACGGTCAACTCGCTGGCGGCGGTTTTACCGGGGTTCACCCAGCGCCGGGCCGGGCGGGTGGCGCTCGTTTCCTCCGTCGCGGCCTATCGCGGGTTGCCGAAGGCTGGGGCCTATTGCGCCAGTAAGGCGGCGGTAACGGCGTTGGCCGAGTCGCTGCGGTTTGACCTTGCGGCCGTTGGGGTGACGGTTCAGGTGGTCCATCCTGGGTTCGTGCGCACACCGCTGACCGACCGCAACCGCTTCGCCATGCCGTCCCTGATCGAGCCGGATGAAGCTGCGGCGCATATTCTGGCAGGCTTGACGAGCAGCCGGTTCGAAATCGCTTTTCCCCGAGGGTTTATCAGCATGCTGAAATTGCTTCGACTTTTGCCCTATCGGCTCTATTTTCCGCTCGTCGCCCGCCGCACGGGGGTTTCTTCGGGGTTTGAATAATGACCGCGCCGGATATTGAGCCATTTCAACGCTATCTTGAAACCCTAACCCCGCACACCGTGGGGGGGCTCGGCGTTTTGGTGGCGCGCGACGTGCGGTTTATCGATCCGTTTCACGATGTGAGCGGCGCAGTGGCGATGGAAAAAGTGTTTGCCGCAATCTTTACCTCTCTCGCCAACGTCCGGTTTACTGTCACTGACCGTGCTTGGTCGGGAAGCGCTTGGTACTTGCGCTGGCGCTTCGAAGGCGAACGGCGCCAGGGCAGCCAGATCATCGCTTTCGATGGGATGAGTGAGATTTATTTCGACGATGACGGCAAGGTCCGCTTCTATCGCGACCATTGGGATGCCGCGCAAGGGCTTTACGAGCGGTTACCGTTCATCGGGCCTATCCTGCGCTGGCTGCGGCGACGGATTGCGGACGGGGCTTAATCGCCGCCGCTATTGGCCGACGGCGGCAAAGGGTTCGACCAATGACAGGGCAGCGCGTGCCGGTTCCTTACGGAAAAACAGCGTCACTTCGCCAATCTCGATCCCGAATTTCGAAACGCGGGCGCGGTTGATCAGCGTTTCGCGGTCCGCCAGGAACATCCAATCGTTAAAAGTCACGCGCCACGTGCCATCGCCCACCTTTAGGTTCAAGTCATATCGCCAGTTCAAGGCTTTACCGTAGGCGAGGCCGGTGGCCGTGCCGACGACATCATCGGCCCGGCCCTCGTAAGTATGCTCGTCTTTCTTGACGATGGTCCAGACGCGGCGGTCTTTCTCCCCGTCGCCATAGGTGAAATCTTCGTCCAGGGTAAGGGTTTTCCCGTCCCAGGTGCCGGTGATTTCAACAATGAAGTCGCGGCGCAGGTTGCCGAAACGATCTTCGAAAATTCCCCAGGCTTTGGTCCGGCCGTTGAAATAATCTTCAACGACAAAACGCGGTTTGGTATCGGCAAAATCTTGCGGTTTCATCGTGCTGCATCCTGCGAGCAAAGCGAGGGCGCCAAGGACGAGGGCGGCGGGGGCGGCGAGAAGCCAGCGGCGGGACATGTCAGGTCTCCTGGCGGGGGGCGAAGGGCAGCCAGGGCGGCTTCATCCAGCGCGTAGCCGCGCATGAGCCCCCAGGCTGCCAGTTTGAAAAGAAGCGGGGCCGCGCCGTAGAGCAGCGCGAGCGCCCGGGTTTCAGGGGCATTGGGTGTGCCGGGCACATAGCCGGCCCAATCCAAGAGCGGAAACGCAAGGCCGACCGCCAAAGCTAACGACGCTTTGGTCGCCATGCCCCAAAGGGCGAAATAGAGACCGGCACGGGCGCCGCCGCCCGCATGGCTATCGGCCTCGATCACATCGGCTTGCATCGCCGGGGGCAGCACCAGATCGGCGCCGACCATCAGCCCCGTCGCAAGGCAGAGCAGAAGGAAGCCCGCCGTGTCCCCAGCCCCCAGGAAGGGGGCGGGCAGGAAGGCGCAGCAGGCGCCCAGTAACCCCAAGCGCCAGGCGCGGTGCTTGCCGAGGCGGCGGCTGAGCCACAACCAGCTGGGAACGCCCGCCAGCCCGGCACAGAAGTAGAGGGCGAGCGCGGGCCCGGCCAGCGTTGGCGCGCCAATCCGGTCGCTGATGAAGCTGAGGAACAGCGTGGCAGGCAGGCCGTTGGCGATACCGTTCAGCCCATAGGCCCCCAAAAGGCGGCGGAAGGGGGCATTGTTCCTAAGTAAGGCCCAAGCCTGCTTGGGGGCTAGCGGCGGGGGCGCGACGGGGCGCGGTTCGGGCAGGCGGGCGCAGGCCAGCAAGACCGTAGGGATCAAGCCGACCAGGATGACGATGCCGAGGAAGCGCAGGGCTGCCGGGCCACTGAGGCCGAGGAGGGCGGGGGTTGCGGCGGCCACCAGGGTTCCGGCCAGCACGGCGGCTTCCCGCGCGCCCGCGACCCGGGTTCGACCGTGATAGGCTTGGTTGAGATCGGCCCCCCAGGCGAGGTAGGGGACGCTAAAGCCGGTCCAGCCAAGATACAGCAGCAGGCTCCACCCCAGTAGCGACGCTGCGCTGACCGGGCCGCTTGGGGCGAAAAGCGCCCAAATCGCCATCGCCATCGGGCCAAGGGACAGCAGCAACCACGGTTTGCGGCGCGGCCAACGGTCGGCTAAGAGACCGGCAACGGGGTCCGTCAGCGCATCGGCCAGCCGGGCGATTAGCAACACCGCCCCGACCTCCGCCAACCCCAAGCCGAAGTCATCGGCGTAGATCGTCGGAAGATAGAGGTAAAGCGGCACCGACAGCGCCGCCAGGGAGAAGGCGGGCGCCGCGTAAATTGCCAGCCCTAGGCCAGCAAGCCGATCTTGAAAAGCAACGGGCTGCATACCCTTGGTACGCAGCCCGTCAGCGATTGGATTAGAGGCGCGCCTTACAGGGTAAATTCAGGCGGCTCTTGCTCCCGCTCCTCGCCTTCGACCGGCAATTCGGCCGGAATATGCTTGCCCTGGCGGCGCAGGGTATCCAGCACTTCTTGCAAGGCAGCATAGGAACACAGGCCGAGTTGGATTGGGTCGCGCGCTTTGATATTGGAAATATTCCAATGGCTGCGGTCGCGGATCGACGCAATGGTCGTCTTGGTTGTGCCCAGCAGTTTGGAAATCTGGCTATCGGTAATATCGGGATAGTTGCGAACCAGCCAGGCAATCGCATCGGGCTTGTCCTGGCGCTTGGCGATCGGCGTATAGCGGCCGCCCTTGGTGCGCACCGCGGGCTGCGGCAGATTGCTAACCAGCAGCTTCAGCTTGGCCTTGGGGTCCGCTTCGCAGCGCTTGATTTCCTCGTGGGTTAGCTGGCCGTTGATGATCGGATCCAGCCCCTGCATGCTGCCTGCAACCTCGCCGTCGGCGATGGCCTGGATTTCCAAACTATGCAGACCGCAGAAATCGGCAATCTGCTCGAAGGTCAGCGCCGTATTTTCGACGAGCCAGACAGCGGTGGCCTTTGGCATCAACGGCAATGGCATGATCTCTACCCTCTAGAAGCTGCGACGGCCCGCCTTTGGGGGCGGGCCGGGACGATATAGAGTCGTCTATAGCAGGCGGCTTACGCTAAACCCAAGACGATTTTTCCGATAGGGGCACCGCTTTCCAGCATTTCATGGGCGGCGGCCGCCTGATCCAACGGAAATACCCGATAGATTTGGGGGCGGACCAGCCCTTTGTCCACCCACGGCCAAACGGTTTGACGGAGGCCTTCCGCCAAGCGATTTTTGGCAGCAATGCTTTGGGGGCGCAGTGTCGTCCCGGTGATCGTTAAGCGGCGGACCATGACTTTGCGGAAATCCACCTCCGCCACGGCCCCGCCTTGAAAGGCGATGAAGACGATCCGCCCGTCCATCGCGGCACACTCGATATTACGCTGGATATAGGGGCCGCCGACCATATCGAGAATCACGTCCGCGCCGCGCTTGTCAGTGAACGCGCGGGTAGCCTCTACGAAATCCTCGGTTTTATAGTTAATCGCCAGATCGACTCCTAGGGCGCGCGCGGCCTCGGCCTTCTCTGCCGATCCAACGGTAACGATTACCCGGGCGCCATAGGCTTTGGCCATTTGGATAGCCAGCGTACCGATGCCCGATGTGCCGCCGTGGATCAGCAGGGTTTCGCCCGGCTGAAGGCGCCCGCGATCCCAAACATTGCCGTAGACGGTGAAAGCCCCCTCCGGCAGGGCGGCGGCTTCTTCCGGCGATAGGGTTTGCGGCACCGGTAGGCAGTGCCCGGCCGGCGCGGTGACAAACTCGGCATAGCCGCCGCCGGGGGTAAGGGCGCAGACGGTTTCGCCCAGTCGATCGGTCGCGACGCCATCCCCCACGGCAACGATGGTGCCGGAGACTTCGAGCCCCGGCAGCGGGCTCGCGTCGGGGGGCGGCGGATAGGCGCCCTGGCGTTGCAGCAGATCGGGGCGATTGACCCCGGCGGCGGCAACGCGGATGAGCACTTCCCCGGCCTTGGGGTGTGGGACCGGCAGGGTCGTCGGCGTCAATACTTCCGGCCCGCCGGGGGCTTTGATTTCAACGGCGCGCATCGTGGTGGGAAGAGTCACGGGTAAAGCCCTTATCTGAAACGGAATTTCTTGAATGAAGGGGGTCGAGTTTCCCCCGATCCTCGCGTATCATGCCGCTCTGACGACGCTTAGCAAGGGGGCTGACGCATGGATGCCGACGACGACCGCGCGCGCCTGCAGGGGGATCGGCCCGTGTTTTTATCGCCTGCCGCCCTGGAGCGGGCGGGGGTGGAGGAACTGACGGCCTATCGCGATGCCCTGGTGGCGGAAATCGCGCGCGTTGATGCCGAAGTGGTCCGCAAGCGTGACCGGCGCGGTGCTGCCGACGCCTTGTTTAAATTCTAGCGAAAATGGGTGCTGCATGAACCGCGTGGTCCCCCGGTATGTTCCGGCCAATGCCTTTGAAGATAAGTTCGGCTTTCTCGTCACCGCCAAAACGGCTGAGGGCGATCGCGTCTACCTGACGCGTATCGGCAAATGGGGGGGGATTGGCGAGGCACTGTTCTTTCTCGAAACTCTCGACGCCGCCGACACGATGAAGGCGATCAATCAGGAAGACATGCTGGTTGCCGATGGTATCGACCCGGCCTCGGTCACGCTGGTGCGCGTTCACGCCTTTCTGGTGCCGACAACGATCAGCGAGGCGGATTTGCGCCGTAAGCGTAAGGAACAGGCGCTGAAGAAATTGACGGCGGAAGAAATCGAGGCGATTGGCCTTAACCCTGATGGAACGATTCCTGGCAGTGCTGAAAGCCGCCGCGCCAAAGCAACCACCGGGGCCGCCCCGCTGCCGGACGCGCCCTTAGCCGTCACGAGCGACGATATCGGCTAATTTTTTCCCAAGTGTGACGAAAATGAGGCTAAAAGCCTTGACCCCCCGTGCTCAAGCCGGTATCCCTGACGCTGCTTAGGCAAGTTGTATCAGGTGAGGTAAACTGTTTGCAGCCGCCGACCTCGTGTCGTGCGGCTTTTTTTCCGTCCAACCTCGTTCGACCTGTTATCAAACTGCAACATTTTGACCCTATGGGCTTGACCCACTCGCCATCGGTGCAAAATTAGATCACAGTAAGTTAGGGATGCTTATCCGGGCGCACTGCCCGCTGATGGGGAATCCCGTCCAGCGGAACGGGGGGCCTATGGGGACGGTCTTTTTCCGGGGCACCTATGACGAAGCCTTTCAGCTTCTGATTGAGGCGCGCGACTATCTAACCTACTTGGAGCCGACAGAGCGGGCGGCCCTCAGCCTTGATCAGCGACTGGCTGCGAACCGGGAGGCGATGCGCCTCACATCGCGCTTAACGCAGGTGATGGCGTGGCTCATGGTTCGCCGGGCGGTGCAGGAAGGGGAAATCAGCTTCTACGAGGCGTTGCAGAGCGACCGTCGGCTTGACGGCCAGCGCGTCTGCCTGATCCAAATCGAAGACGAGGAAGCCGCCCCTCTGCCCCGGGGACTGCGCGACCTGCTGGGCCGATCCTATCACCTTTATACCCGCGTTGATCGGCTTGATAAGGCGATGGGGCCACCCTTGGCGGGCGAGGCGATGATGACCGCCCATTGACCAAGCCCAAATGAAAAGTGGCCCCGCAGGGCCACTTAACTGGGTGCCAGTCGGCAGGCGGGTTACGCCTTGAGGCCGAGGTTGGCGAAACGCTTGTTGAAGCGGGCAAGCTGCCCCCCGGTGTCCAGCATACGCTGCTGACCGCCGGTCCAGGCCGGATGCGACGTCGGGTCGATTTCCAGGCGCAGCGTGTCCCCGGCCTTCCCGTAGGTCGAGCGGGTCTGATAGGTGTGACCATCCGTCATGATAACGGTGATCGCATGATAGTCGGGGTGAATGTCCTTTTTCATCGACGCTCTCACAACACAGATTGGCCGGGGTCGGCACAGCAAAACTCGTGAAGCGAGGCTTCTACCTGATCAATCCGCCGCTGTCCAGAAGACTCGTGATCTTTATGTGGATATATTGTATCGTAAGGCGATGCAGAGAGTCAGGCGGCATGATTGTCAGTTTTCGGCATAAGGGCCTGGAAGGATTTTACCGCTTGGGATCGCTAAGGGGGATCCAGCCGGTTCATGCCAAACGGTTGCTGATTCTTCTGGCTCTGCTGGACGCGGCTGTGAAGCCGGAGGATCTGAACCAGCCTGGGCTTCGGCTACATGGGTTGAAAGGCAATTTAGCGGGATATTGGTCGGTTTGGGTCGATGCAAACTGGCGGGTGACGTTCCGTTTTATTGGAACGGATGTCGAGCTTGTCGATTATCAAGACTATCATTGAGGGGCCGCACGATGATCCACACCCATCCGCATCCCGGGGAAATTTTGCGGGAAACCGTTTTTGATCCCCTGAACTTATCGGTAACGGAGGCTGCCGGGAGGCTATCGGTATCGCGGGTCGCCTTGTCGCGCGTACTGAATGGTCGGGCGGGGATCAGCGCCGAGTTGGCGATACGGCTGGAAAAAGCCGGGGTCAGCACCGCGCGCTTCTGGGTAACGCTTCAGGCCAATTATGATCTTTGGCGGGCGATGCAGCGCGAGCAGCCGCCGGTGCGGAGCCTTCAGGAGGGGGATCCGGTGGCAGGCTAACGCCGCTTCGTTCGGCAGGCGGGACTTTCTGCCCGGTTGTTGTTCCGGGCCAGGGCTGCTATGACCCCCGGCGGATTTGGGGCGGTTAACGCGGGTATGCCCGCAGCACCGTCCGGCTGCTGAAGGATGAGGGGCGATGCGCCAACCGAGGTCTTTTCCCGCCGCGTCGAATGATGAACGGGCGCGCAGCCGCAGCCTTCGCTCGCTCGGGTTTCTGCTAACGTATCTCAAACCCTATCGGTCGCAGATGGTGGGGGCGGGGTTAGCATTGATCGTCGCGGCCAGCACTGTGCTGGCCCTTGGTTCTGGGTTGCGGCACCTCGTTGATCAAGGCTTCGTCTCGGGAAATGCCGGGCTGCTCGATCAGGCGGTGCTGGTGTTGATGGCCGTTGTGGCGCTGTTGGCGGGGGCGACCTTTGCGCGCTTCTACCTCGTGTCCTGGTTGGGCGAGCGGGTGGTGGCCGATATTCGCCGCGATGTGTTCGCCCGGGCGCTGCGGCTCGACGCGACCTTTTACGACACGGCCCGCACGGCGGAAATCCAATCGCGGCTAACCACCGATACGGCCATTATCGAAGGGGTTGTCGGTTCCTCCTTCTCTATCGCCCTGCGGAATTTCCTTCTGTTCATCGGCGGCTCGGTGATGCTGCTGATCACCAGCGCTAAGCTGACCGGGCTTGTCTTTCTCGTTGTGCCGCTGGTGGTCGTGCCGATCATCGTCATCGGACGGCGGGTGCGGGCGCTCTCCCGCGTCGCGCAGGACGAGGTGGCGGCGGTTGGTGTGCAAATCTCCGAAGCGCTGCAAGGCGTGCGTACGGTGCAGGCGTTCACCCATGAGGCGATGGAGCAGCGGCAGTTCGAAGGGCGTATCCAGACCGCCTTCAATGCCGCCCGGCAGCGGATTAAGGCGCGGGCCTGGCTGACGGCCATTGTTATCCTGCTCGTCTTCGGCGCCATCAGTATCATTCTGTGGATCGGCGGGCGGGACGTGCTAACCGGCGCGCTCTCCCCTGGTGATCTGTCGGCCTTCGTTTTTTATGCGGCTGTGGTTGCCGGCGCTGTCGGCGCGATTTCCGAAGTGATCGGCGATCTGCAACGGGCGGCGGGGGCATCGGAACGGCTGATCGAATTGGCGACGATTGTCCCCGCCATCCAGGCGCCTGCTCAGCCGGTATCGCTTGGCCAGCCCGTGCGCGGCGCGGTGCGCTTTGATGGCGTCTCCTTCCGCTATCCGACCCGCCCAGACCGGGTGGCGCTCGACGCGGTCAGCTTCGCAGTGGCCCCCGGCGAGCGGGTGGCCCTGGTCGGGCCGAGTGGTGCCGGGAAGACGACGGTGTTTCAACTGCTGTTGCGCTTCTACGATCCCGCCAGCGGTACGATCTGCTTTGACGATCAGCCGCTTACCGCGGTCGACCCTGCCGACTTACGTGGCGCGATGGCGATTGTGGCGCAGGAGCCAGTGATTTTCGCCGGAACCGTCGCGGAAAATATCCGCTATGGCCGCCCTGATGCCTCGGACGGCGACCTGCGCGCGGCAGCAGAGGCCGCTTTCGCGCTAGAGTTTATCGAGAAGCTGCCGCAAGGCTTCGATACGCCCTTGGGCGAGCGCGGCATGCGCTTGTCCGGCGGCCAACGCCAGCGCCTCGCCATCGCCCGCGCCATTCTGCGGCAACCAGCGCTGCTGCTGCTGGACGAGGCAACCAGCGCGCTCGATGCCGAATCGGAACGGGCCGTGCAGCAGGCGCTCGATGGGCTGATGCAGGGGCGGACCACGCTGGTCATCGCCCATCGCCTCGCCACCATCGTCGGCTGTGACCGTATTCTCGTGATGGATCAGGGCCGCATTGTTGAAAGCGGCACGCACGACGCGCTGGTGGCGCAAGGCGGGCTTTATGCCCATCTCGCAGCCCTGCAGTTCGGGGCGGGGGACAGCGCCTAAAGAAGAAGGGGCCGCCGCAGCGACCCCTTTTGCTATTCCGCCGGTGCGGGCGGTGGTACCGGTTCGGTCGGAACGCTGGGCTTGCGGCTCAGCCATTCCGATAGTTTCTCGAAATAGACGTACACCACTGGGGTGATGTAGAGCGTGAGCAACTGCGATACCAGCAGGCCACCGACCACCGAAACCCCCAGCGGCTGCCGCAGTTCCGCCCCGGCGCCATGCCCGACGGCGATGGGCAAGACGCCCATAATGGCGGCGAAGGTCGTCATCATGATTGGGCGGAAGCGGATGACGCAGGCTTCGTAGATACTCTTTTCTGCGTCTGTCTCGCCCTCGCGTTTCCGCTCTAGGGCGAAGTCGATCATCATGATCGCATTCTTCTTCACGATCCCGATCAACATGATGATGCCGATGATGGCGATCACCGACAGGTCCATCCCGAAAGCTTGCAACGTCAGCAGCGCCCCCAGGGCGGCGGAGGGCAGGCCCGAGAGAATGGTGATCGGGTGAATGAAGCTTTCATACAGAACGCCAAGGATGATGTAGACCGCCAGCACGGCCACCAGCAGCAGCATGCCCTGGCCGCGTTCGGCGTCTTCGAACACTTTGGCGGAGCCTTGGAAAGCACTGGAAATCGTCACGGGCAAGCCCAGGCGATGTTCCATATCCTTAATCGCGGCCACAACCTGCCCCAGGGGCACCCCTTCGGATAGCGAGAAGGAGAGGGTGACGGAGGCAAGCTGCCCCTGGTGATTGACCGACAGCGGCCCGACCGAGCGGTTAACGCTGGCGAAGGTCTCAAGCGGGATCAGCGTGCCGTTGGCGGCGCGGACATAGACGGCGTTGAGGCCGTTCATGCTACTTTGGAACTTCGGATCGGCCTCTAGGATCACCGCATAGTCATTCACCGGCGTGAAGATCGTCGAGGCTTGGCGGGTCCCGAAGTAGCTATACAGCGTCGTGCGCAGCGTATCGATGCTCACGCCTAAAGTGGCGGCCTTGTCGCGGTCGATGTCGATCATGGCCTGCGGCGAGCGGATGCGCAGATCGGACGAAACATCCTGCACACCTTGGATACGCCGCAGTTCCCCTTCCAGGCGCGGCGCCCAGGCGAAAAGCTCGGTCGTATCGACGCCCTGCAGCGTATATTGATAGGCAAGGTTGGACTGCCGCCCGCCGATACGTAGGTTCTGCACCGGGTTTACGAAGGCATTGATGCCGGGCACCGCCTGCATCTTTGTCCGCAGCCGGTTGGCGATGGTCTTGATCTCGCGAACCGTGCGCTGATCCTTCGGTTTGATCTCGACGAACATCTGCCCGGTATTGCCGCCGCGCGACCCGAAGCCGCCCGCGACCGAATTGACCGTGACGACATCGGGATCGGCGGCGACGATGGCGGCCAACTGCTGCTGCTTTTCCGCCATGGCCGGGAAGGCGGTATCCTGATTGGCCTCGGTGAAAATCGTCAGCAGGCTATTGTCTTCTTCAGGGAAGAAGCCGCGCGGCATCTGGCGGAATTCATGGGCGGTATAAAGGGTTAGGGCAATGGTGAACAGCAGCGTGGCGAACTTATAGCGCAGCACGGCACGCAGGGTGACATCATACCCGCGCTGCATCGCCATGAAGCCGCCTTCGAGAATACGGCCGAACAGATTTTCCCGTTCTTCCCCATGATGGGGCCGCAGCAGGCGCGAGCACATCATCGGCGTCAGCGTCAGCGAGACGAAGCCCGATACCAGAATCGCCATGCTGATCGTCACCGCGAATTCGAAGAACACGCGCCCGACGACGCCGCCCATGAACAGCACCGGAATGAAGACGGAAATCAGCGACAGGGTAATAGAGATGATGGTGAAGCCGATTTCGCGGCTGCCCTTCAACGACGCCTCCATCGGCGACAGGCCTTTTTCCGTGTAGCGGACGATATTTTCCAGCATCACGATCGCGTCATCGACGACGAAGCCGACCGCCAGAGTTAGCGCCATCAACGAGATATTGTTGAGGCTAAAACCGCAAAGATACATACCGCCGAACGTACCAATGATCGACATTGGCAGCGCCAGCGATGGGATCAATGTTGCCGAAATCTTGCGTAAGAATAAAAAGATGGTCAGAACGACCAAGCCCACAGTCAGAACGAAGGTGAATTGCACATCAGCAATCGAGTCGCGGATTGAGATGGATCGGTCGTTAAGAACTGAAATATTGACCGAGGGCGGAATCTGAGCGCGGAATACTGGGATCAGCGCCTTGACGGCATCGACAACCTCGATCGTATTGGCCCCCGGTTGGCGTTGGATCGCGAGGGTGATGGAGCGGGTGCCATTGTACCAGCTCGCCACCCGGTCGTTTTGTACCGAGTCGATGATCGTGGCTATATCACTCAGGCGCACTGGGGCGCCGTTGCGGTACGTCACGATCAGGGGGCCAAAGTCCTTCGCCGTTTCCGGCTGGCCGCTGGTCTTCAAGATCAGCGTCTGTTTGTCGCCGTTGAGGCTGCCGACCGGCGTCGTCGAGGTGGACGACACCAACGTGCGCTGCACATCGTCGATGCTAATGCCCAGCGAGGCCATCAACTGCGGGTTTACCTGCACGCGCACGGCGTACTTTTGGCCGCCGAAAATATTGACCTGCGATACACCCGTGAGGGTCGAGAGCCGCTGTGCCATCAAGGTTTCGGCGTAATCATGCACTTGGCTGAGCGGCAGGACGGAGGAGGAGACGGCGACGAACAGGATGGGATCATCCGCCGGATTGACCTTGCGGAACGACGGCGGGTTGGGGATTTCACGTGGTAGGCGGCGGGTGGCGACCGATAGGGCCGACTGCACATCCAAGGCCGCCGCATCGATATTGCGGTTCAAATCGAACTCCAGCACCACCTGCGTATTGCCGAGCGTGCTGGTGGAGGTGATGGAGGTAATGCCGGAGATATTGGAGAATTCCCGCTCCAACGGCGTTGCCACCGATGCGCCCATCGTCTCCGGGCTGGCCCCCGGCAGGCTGGCGGTCACGACAATGGTGGGGAAATCCACCTTCGGCAAGGCAGCCACCGGCATTTGCTTATAGCCTGCTACCCCCATGATACACAGCGCCGCCATCAGCAGCACTGTCATGACCGGGCGCCGGATGCAGAGTTCGGACAGGTTCATCGACGGCTCCTGCGGGTTAGCTGCGGGCGGGCGGCTGTTGGGCGGTGGTGGCGGCCCCCGATTGGGCGGCGGGAGCTTGGCCGCCGCCGGGGCGATTGCCGCGCGGGGCGGTGGCGTTCGGGTCACGGATCTCGACGCGGGTGCCGTTGGTCAGGCGCAACTGCCCATCGGTTACAACGATTTCACCCGGCTTCAGCCCCTTGGCGATGACGCTGCGGGCGCCGACCGTGCGGGCAACGGTAATCGGGCGTAACTCGGCCTGCTTGGCCTCCGGCGCCCCTTCGGCGGGCGCGACGATGTAGACGAACTGCCCCTGCTGCCCGGTCTGGATGGCGGCGGTCGGGACGCTAATGGCATTGGCTTCGACGCCAAGGCGCACGACCAGCGGCGCGAACATCCCCGGCCACAGTGCACTATCCTGATTAACGAAGGTCGCCTTGGCCTGGAAGGTGCCGGTCGTCTGATCGATGGTATTGTCGTAGAAGGTCACTTCGCCGCTCACGGTCAACTCGGGCCGGTCGGGGATTTGCGCGGTCACAGCGACTTTGCCGGTCTTCATCGCGTCCCGGAGTTCCGAGAAATGCTTCTGCGGGACCGAGAACAGCACATTGATCGGGCGTAACTTGCGGATAGTGACCAGCGAGTTTGTGTCATTCGCCTTCACCAGGTTGCCCTTGGTCAGCTTGATTTCCCCAGCGCGCCCGCTGATCGGGGCGGTGATCTTGGTATAACCGAGGCTGACGCGCAGCGCTTCGATCTGTGCTTGGCTGGCTTTAATCGATTGATCGGCGGTGGTTGCGGCGGTGCGGGCGGTATCCAGGGCGGATTGGGAGGCGATGTTACTGGCGACCAGCGCGGTTTGCCGGTCCAGTGTGCGTTTGGCGTTGGTCGAGAGCGCTTGATCGCGCTGCAAATTGGCTTCCGCCTGTCGTAACTGCGCTTCAATCGACCGGCTGTCGAGCGTGAAGAGCAGATCGCCTTCCTTCACCTCCTGCCCATCGGTGATATGAACGTCGAGGATAATGCCGTCGATCCGCGCTTTAACGCCGACCACTTCGGTCGCTTGGACGGAGCCGATGGCGGTGATTTCCACCGGTTGCGGCCCTTGTTCGGCGGGGCTGGCAAAAACCGGTTGCGGCGGGCGGGCGCCGCCGCGGCCCTGCCCGGCGGCAGGCGCCTCGCTTTGGGCCGTGCCGACCTGGGCCTGAACCCAGCCGCGCACCTGCGGCGATTGCCATCCGACAATTCCGCCGATCACCAGTACCGCGCCCGCGCCCAACCAGCCAATTTTCGCCCGCATGAGAACCCCATCCCGCTCAGGACCGCCCTTGAAAAATGACAGCGGTCAGACTACGCCTGACAATATATAGGACTCGGGGGGCTTGCCCATCCCCGCAGAGAGTGTGCATCGCAAAAAAAAGAACCCCGCCCGTTTTTGCGAGCAGGGCAGGGTTGAGGTCGCAATCTCTTGCGAGGGGTCTAGGATAGGAAAGATGCAGATTATGGCTTTCCTAAGGCGTTATGCGCGCCGCTATCATCTCGGGATTGCATCGGCTTTTCTGACAGTTTTATTGCTAACGGCCTGCGAGAAAGAGCCGCGCGATTTGCTGGCCGCTTGTACCGATTTGGTGGCGGCTTTCGAACCCGCCGATAGGCCTGTAACGCGCGGCGTGCCGCAGGTAGTTGGCCCGCTGTCGGTGCGGATCGAATTTTCCTGGGGGGCGGGGGAGCGGGACGCATTGACCTGCCATTTCGCCGCCCGGGCGCAAGCGCTGGAGACCCCGCCGCTGCGGGCGGTCGAAACCCTGCGGCGCGGGGCACTGAGCGACCGGGAACTGATGGTGCTCGATCTCTGGGCGCGACTACCGGGGGCGGGGCCGACACTCTACCAACCCGGGCAAGTGTGGGAAAAACAGGCGCTTAGCGGTACGGCCTATTTCGTTCAGCAGATGCTCAATGCCCTCTCGGTCGGCAGTCTCTATGCCTTGATCGCAGTTGGCTACGCGCTGATCTTCAGTTTGTTGGAAATCGTGAATTTCGCCTTTGGGGAGCTGGCGATGGTCGGCTCCATCCTGGCAGTTATCGTGATCCTTCTCCTGGGCGGGGCGGGCGTGGACAGCGCCTGGGTGTTGCTGCCCGCCGCCGTCATGGCTGTGCTCGCCTATGGCGGTGTGCTGGGCGCGGTGATCGACCGTAGCGTCTACCGACCGCTTGGGCGCGACAGCCGCTTAACGCCGCTTGTCGCCGCCATCGGCCTCGCCCTCGTGGTGCAGAACAGCGTGCTGCTCGCCCAAGGCGCCCGCAGCAAATATCTACCGCCGCTGATCGGCGGCGGTTGGACGCTGCATTTGGGCGAGTCCACCGTCCGTTTTAGCTTCAATCAACTTACGCTGATGCTGCTGACCCTCTGTGTCGGGATCGCCTTGCATTATTCCGTGCAGCGCACGCGCTTTGGCCGCGATCTGCGCGCCTGCGCCGCCGATCCGAAAATGGCGGCACTGTTGGGGGTGCCGGTCGATAAGGTCATCGCCCGCGCCTTTATGCTCTCGACGGCGCTGGCGGGACTGGGCGGCCTCGTTTCGGTCGTTTATTACGGCCAGACTGACCATAGCATCGGCCTTGCCCTGGGGTTCAAAGCGCTGACCGGCGCTATTCTCGGCGGTATCGGCAGCTTGACCGGGGCGATGGCGGGCGCTTTGCTGGTCGGGTTGGTGGAAATTCTCTTTGCTGGCTTCGTGTCGAACGAAATGCGCGATCTCGCCGTCTTCGTCCTGCTCGTCGGTGGGTTGATCGTGCGGCCAACGGGCGTATTTGGCACTAAAAACGAGACAAGCTCATGACCGACACGCCGCCCACCTGCACCACGCTCTATAATGGCTCCTGCCCGGTCTGCCGGGTGGAAATCGACCATTACCGCCGGATCGATGGCGCGGCGGGCCTCGGCCTCGGGTGGGTCGATATCGCCGCCGACCCGGCCGAGGCGCAGGCGCGTGGTTTCGATCCCATCGCGGTACGTAAGCGTCTGCATGTATTGGATGCCGAGGGGCGGGTGCATATCGGCATCGACGCTTTCTTGCTGCTCTGGTCGCACCTGCCGCGCTACCGCTGGCTCGGGCGGATCATCGGCGCGCGGGGGATCAAGCCGGTGGCGGTGTTTCTCTATGATCGCGCGCTGGCGCCGCTGCTGTTTGCTTGGGACCGGCGGCGGCATAGGTAGCGCTTCATCAAAAGAAACCCGCCCATCAGCAGGGGGGCACTATTGACGGCATAGGCTAAGATCGCGCTTGGACCGTCGAGTTTCAGCAGGAAAAGCGTGTTTCCACCAGCATAGAGATAAGGCGCGTAAACCGTCATGCCGATTAGCATCAGAGCGGTATCAAAGAGCGAGACCATAGGCTCCCCGGCTCGGGCGCGCTTGATCGTCTGATAGAGCCCCCACCATCCGGCACCGCCAAAAACAAGGATAGGAAAAAGTAGATTAGCGTTAATCCCAAAAACGCCCATTGAATGAGTAGAAATAAAATCAGAACTCATAAAAAAACTCTATTGCGGTGAGGGTGAATTTTTTCATCAAACCTCAATATCCTCTGTTGATTTATAATATACCTCTATCTATTATTCTTGATCCGTAACAAAGAAATATGTCCAGGCGAATAGGTATTTCCCTCGCATCGATCATATCAGACTGATGGTGAGATTTTTTCAGGATCAGGTTCTATATCCACTGCTATTTTTCCGTAGTCAGTAGATGGCGTAAATTTGTCCATAAGGCGATATATAATTAGGAAAACTGTAAAACAAATTGGACTTAAAGCAATATAATTTACCATGAAGCCAGAGAAAAATGCACCAGTCTCTTCGCCAAAAAGTAAATTATTCATCTTCGTAAAAAAATAAAAATTTGAAACTATTCCTAATAATATCATTATTTTTAATGATTTTGATTTTATTAAATATTCTTTTGTTGTGAATATTAATCTCGTAAGTCCAATCCATCCTAAAAGTCCAATTGTATATGTTAATAGAAATATAATAAAATTACCATCCAGTTTTGATTTCATGATCATCGCCGCCAGAAATAAAATTCCGTACAAATATATGGCGGCAATGACCCC
Organism: Elstera cyanobacteriorum; assembly: GCF_002251735.1. Lineage (NCBI taxonomy): Bacteria > Pseudomonadati > Pseudomonadota > Alphaproteobacteria > Rhodospirillales > Rhodospirillaceae > Elstera > Elstera cyanobacteriorum. The sequence goes on from NZ_NOXS01000022.1 coordinate 51,615, forward strand.
CGGTGCGCTGAAAATAAGAAATATATACATTATGAAACGAATGAGCATTTTGGCATCGCTAAAAGTGTGTGACTGGATGACGCCCTTGAAAGGCATTTTTCTCTCCACCCTAGCCCAAACCGCCATCCGCTGCTATACCGCCCGGCATGAGCACGATCACACGTTTTGCCCCGTCGCCCACGGGGATGCTGCATATCGGCGGGGCGCGCACGGCCCTGTTCACCATCCTCTATGCCCGTCACACGGGGGGGAAGGCGCTGCTGCGCATCGACGATACCGACCGCGAGCGCTCGACCGACGCGGCGGTGCAGGCGATTTTCGAAGGGCTGGACTGGCTGGGCCTGACGTTTGACGGCGAACCGACCTTCCAGCACACGCGCCTCGCCCGGCATATCGAGGTTGCCGAGCAGTTGCTGGCGGCGGGTAAGGCCTACCGCTGCTATGCGACGGCGGAAGAGCTGGAAGAAATGCGCAAATCGGCTGCCCGGCGCGGCCTGCCGCCGCGCTACGATGGCCGCTGGCGCGACCGCGACCCGAGCGAAGCGCCCGAAGGTGCAACCTTCGTCATCCGCCTCAAAGCACCGCGCACCGGCAGCACGATTATCCCCGATCGGGTGCACGGTACGATCACCTTTGCCAACAGCGATCTTGACGATTTCGTGCTGCTGCGGGCCGATGGGTCGCCGACCTATATGCTCTCCACCGTTGTGGACGATATCGACATGGGCGTGACCCATGTGATTCGCGGCGACGATCATATGACCAACGCCGCCCGTCAGGCGCAGATTTACGATGCGCTGGGCGCGGCACGGCCGGTCTATGCCCATATTCCGCTTATTCATGGGCCAGACGGGCAGAAACTTTCCAAGCGCCACGGCGCGGTCGGCATCGGCGAGTACCGCGATCAGGGCTATTTGCCGGAAGCGGTTCTGTCGTACCTGATGGGTCTCGGTTGGGCGTCGGGGCTAGAGCATCCGACGATCGAAACCGCCGCGCCGCACTTCGACCTGACCCACCTGGGCAAAGGCCCGGCGCGTTTGGATATGGATGCGCTGGTGTCGGCCAACTTCCATTTCATGAAACATGCCGACGATGCCCGCCTCGCCGCGCTGATCCTGCCGCACCTCGGCCGCGCCGCCGACGATCCGGCAAAGACGCTGCTGACGGCGGCCATGCCGGGGCTGAAGGAGCGGGCGAAGACCGTTCCCCATCTCGCCGAAACCGCCGCCTTCTACCTCGCCGCCCGCCCAATTCCGGTGGAGGAGGGGGCGCAAGCGCTGCTGACCGACGAAACGAAACCGCGCATCCGCGCGGTTTATGAGGCCTTGCAGGCGCAAGAGGATTGGTCGCACGAGGCGCTGGCGGCTTTGGTAAAAGCCCAGGCCAAAGTGCTCGATTTGCCGTTCGCCAAGCTCGGCCAGCCGCTGCGCGCCGCCCTGACCGGACGCACCAACTCCCCCGGTGTGGCGGAGGTGATGGCCCTGCTCGGGCGGGAAGAAAGCCTGGGACGGCTGGCGGACGCGCTCGCCTAGTCTGGGGCTGTGCCCCAGACTCCCCTCATTTGAGGCTACGGCCCGCCGTGGGCCTTCGACCAAGCGTCGGGATCGGCCAGGAAGCTGCGGACTTCCACCATATCGGCGGCCGACGTGCGCTTGTCGATATCGGCCACTTCCAGCACCTCTTTCCAGGTGGAGAGGTAATGCAGGGTGACCCCGAGGTCGTCCAACACCTTTAGCCCGCCGCCGAAGGCCGCGTAGAAGAAAACCACCAACGTATGGTCGCACTGGGCGCCCGCTTCGCGCAGGGCGTTGATGAAGGTAACCTTGCTGCCGCCTTGGCTGGCGAGGTCTTCGACCAGCAGAACGCGGTCGCCATCCTTAAAGCTGCCTTCGATCTGGGCGTTGCGCCCGAAGCCCTTGGGCTTTTTGCGCACATAGAGCATCGGTAGGCCCAGCCGATCGGCGATCCAGGCGGCATAGGGAATGCCCGCCGTCTCCCCGCCTGCCACCGCATCGATCCGCTCATAGCCGATGCCTTCGGAAATCTTCTGCACGGCAAAGTCGATCACGGCTTTGCGGGCGCGTGGGAAGCCGATGATCTTGCGGCAATCGACATAGACCGGGCTAAGCGTGCCCGAGGTGAAGGTGAAGGGCTGCTGCGGGCGGATATGCACCGCCTCGATTTCCAGCAGCAGGCGGGCGACGGCTTGGGCGGGCGTAAGCGACATGGAACCCCCGGGGCTAAGGCGCAAAAGATGGGCGGGTGATAAAGCGCGGGCGCGCCGCTGTCCAGTCCTACAGGCGGGGCGCGGGATTCGCTTGCACCGGGCGCAGGCTTCTGATTTCTCATAGCCTAAGGGGCTGGGGAGAAGGGAAAGCGATGACGATGTCAGCATTGGGGGTGGCGCGGCAGGGCGGTATTGTAACGGTGACGCTGAACCGGCCTGAAAAACTCAATGTGCTGAATGCCGATCTTTGGCGCAGTGTCGGCGCCGCGCTGACGGAGCTTGCCGAAGACGATAGTATTCGCTGCGTTATTTTGACCGGCGCAGGTAATCATTTCTGCGCGGGCGGCGATATTTCGGAATTCCAGACGCTGCGCGCCGATCCCGATCAGGCCCGCGCCTATGCCAAGCTGATGTATGCGACGCTGACCCAGCTTGAAAATTTCCCCCATCCGCTGGTGGCCGCCATCGAAGGCCGCTGCATCGGCGGCGGGGTAGAACTCGCCTGCCTGTCGGATGTGCGGATTGCCGGGGCGGGGGCGACCTTCGGGGTGCCGATCAACAAGCTCGGCTTCGTCATGTCCTACCCGGAAATCGGTGCCTTCATCCGGGCGCTGGGGCGCAAGGCCGCTGTCGAAATTCTGCTGGAAGGCCGTATCTTTGGCGTCGATGAGGCGAAGGGCTACGGCATCGTCTCCCGCATCGTCGAGGATGGTCAGGCGCTGATCGAAGCACAGCAGGCGGCAGAGCGCATCGCCGCCGGGGCGCCGCTGGTCAACCGTTGGCACAAGAAATTCGCCCGCCGCCTTGATGATCCCGCGCCACTGACCGATGCCGACCTGGCGGAAGGGTTCGCCTGCTTCGATACCGAAGATTATCAGACCGGCATTGCCGCATTCGTAAACAAACGTAGCCCTGAGTTCAAAGGACGCTAAGGCATGGCGCATATCATCGTTCTGGGGAATGAGAAGGGCGGATCGGGTAAATCCACCACGGCGATGCATTTGATCATCGGGCTGCTACGCGAAGGGCTGAGCGTCGCCTCGCTCGATCTCGACGCGCGCCAAGGCACGCTGACGCGCTATTTCCAGAACCGCACGGCCTTTCGGGCGATGTCTGGCGCGCAAATCCCGATCCCAGAGCATGCGTCCCTGCTGCCCGCCGAAGCCGAGAAGTTCGATGAGGTGGTGGAAGGCCTGTGGCGCCGTCATCAAGTGCTGGTCATCGACTGCCCGGGGGCCGATACGCCGCTGTCGCGCAAGGCGCATATCATCGCCGATACGCTGATCACGCCGCTCAACGATAGTTTCATCGACTTTGACGTGATCGGCCATGTCGATCCCGACACGCTGGCGGTTTTGCGCCCGTCAACCTATGCCGAAATGGTATGGGAGCAGCGCAAGCGCCGCGCGCTCGGGCGCCTGCCGCCGCTCGATTGGATCGTTATGCGCAACCGCCTTGCCCATGTCGATGCGCGCAATAAGCAGTTGGTGGCGCAAGCGCTCGAAGCACTGGCGGGGCGGGTGGGATTCCGCATTGCGCCTGGGTTTTCCGAGCGCGTGATCTTCCGCGAGTTGTTTTTGAAGGGGCTAACCCTGCTGGATCTGCGCGACGAAGGGGTGAATGCCCAGGTGTCGATGAGCCATGTCGCCGCCCGGCAGGAAGTGCGCGCGCTGCTCTCGGTCCTCAATCTACCGGATTTGCCGACGCTTTCCAGCGAGTAGATTACTAAAGGTTAATCGCCCCGCGACTTGCGCCGTAATGGCGGGATGTGGCAAGTAAGCGGGCAATCGGGGCACCCCCTTTGGCGGCTTGATGGGCTGCCGGATGCCGCGAGCTGTTATCCGAGGATTTCATGGCCGCACGCAAGGTCCGTAAAGCTGTTTTCCCTGTCGGCGGACTGGGAACCCGTTTCCTGCCAGCCACCAAGGCAATGCCGAAAGAAATGCTGCCGGTGGTCGATAAACCCTTGATCCAATACGCCGTGGAAGAGGCGCGCGACGCGGGGATCGAAGAGTTTATCTTCGTGACCGGGCGCGGCAAGGAAGCCATCGAGGATCATTTCGACCATTCGGCAGAGCTGCAAAATGCGTTGCTAAGCCGGGGCAAGAACGATCTTTGGGCCTTGATCAAGGATATTCCGCTGGGGCCGGGGCGCATCGCCTATACCCGCCAGCCGGAACCTTTGGGCCTCGGCCATGCCGTCTGGTGCGCGCGCGCGCTGATCAATGGCGAACCCTTCGCCGTGCTGCTGGCCGACGATCTTATTCTGTCCGATCAGCCGTGCTTGAAGCAGATGATCGAAGCCTATGAGGATCTCGGCGGCTCGATGGTCGCGGTGATGGATGTGCCGAAGGAACATACCTCGCGTTATGGCATTCTCGATCCCGTGTCGGACGATGGGCGCCTTGTGCAGGTGCGCGGCGTGGTGGAAAAGCCGAAGCCCGCGATGGCGCCGTCGAACCTTGCCATCATTGGCCGCTATATCCTTGACCCGCAGGTGCTGACCCATTTGGAACGCCAGGATCGCGGCGCGGGCGGGGAAATTCAGCTAACCGATGCGCTGGCCGATGTGATCGACGAACAACCGTTCCACGGGTTGCGCTTCGAGGGGCGGCGTTTTGACTGCGGCGATAAGGTCGGCTTCCTCGAAGCCAATATCGCCTTCGCTTTGGACCGGGACGATATGTCGGACGCCGTCCGCCGTATTCTGGCCTCTTATACCGCGTAAATCGCGTCGGCTGCTGAACGGCGGCGCGCAGGAAAGGATCGTTTGATGCGGATTGCCATGATTGGGACCGGCTATGTCGGTCTGGTGTCGGGGGCGTGCTTTTCGGAATTCGGCGTGACGGTGACGTGCGTCGATAAGGATGTCAGCAAGATCGACCGGCTCAATCGCGGTGAGATTCCGATTTACGAGCCGGGTCTCGACAAGCTGGTCGAAAACAATGCCAAGGCCGGGCGCCTGTTCTTCACCACCGACCTGAAGGCGGCGGTGGCGGAAGCCGATGCGGTGTTCATCGCCGTCGGCACGCCGTCGCGCCGGGGCGATGGGCATGCCGACCTCAGCTATGTGTACGCGGCGGCGAAGGAAATCGCCGAGGCGCTGGATGGTCACACGGTCGTCGTGACCAAATCGACCGTGCCGGTCGGTACGGGCCGGGAAGTGGAAAAGATCATCCGCGAAACCCGCCCGAACGCCGATTTCGATATCGTTTCGAACCCGGAATTTTTGCGCGAAGGTTCGGCGATCGGCGATTTCATGCGCCCGGACCGCGTGGTTATCGGCGCGCGGACGGAACGGGCGCGCGAGGTGATGCGCGCCCTCTATCGCCCGCTCTATTTGATCGAAACCCCGATTGTTTTCACCTCGGTCGAAACCTCGGAACTGATCAAATATGCCGCCAATACCTTCTTGGCGGCCAAGATCACCTTTATCAACGAAATCGCCGATCTGTGCGAAAAGCTGGGCGCCGATGTGCATGACGTCGCCAAGGGCATCGGGCTCGATGGGCGCATCGGCAAGAAGTTCCTGCACCCCGGCCCGGGGTACGGTGGGTCGTGCTTCCCCAAGGATACGCTGGCGCTGGTGCGTACCGCCCAGGAAGCTGGGGCGCCGCTGCGTATCATCGAAACCGTGGTGGATATCAACGATAAGCGCAAGCGCGCCATGGCCGATAAGGTGATTGCCGCCTGCGGTGGGTCGGTGGCGGGCAAGACGCTGGCGATCCTCGGCGTGACCTTCAAGCCGAATACCGATGATATGCGCGACAGCCCCAGCCTGGATATCATTCCGGCCCTGCAACAAGCCGGGGCTTCCTTGCGGGCTTTCGACCCTGAAGGCATGCATGAGGCCGAAAAGCTGCTGCCGGGGGTCGTTTGGTGCGATACCGCCTATGAAACGATGGGCGGGGCCGATGCGCTGGTGATCATCACCGAGTGGAACCAGTTCCGCGCCCTCGATCTGAAGCGGGTCAAAACCCTGCTGAAGGCGCCAATTCTGGTGGATTTGCGCAATATTTACGAACCCGAAATGATGGCGAATGCCGGGTTCCAATATACCTGCGTTGGCCGCGTGTCGCTGCCGGCGGCCGAGTAAGATAAGGAAGCTGAGGCATGAGCGCCTATCGTTTCGAACCGACCATTCTGCGCGAGTATGATATTCGCGGGATCGTCGGGAAAACCCTGTCCGGGGCCGATGCCCAGGCGCTCGGCCAGGCTTTCGCGACCTATGTGATCGACCAATCGGGCGTTAGCGCGCCGCGCATTGCTGTAGGCTATGACGGGCGGCTCAGCTCGCCGGATATGGAAGCGGCGCTGGTTGATGGGATCACCAGCACGGGGGCGCAGGTCGTTCGCGTTGGCTTGGGGCCGACGCCGATGCTTTATTACGCCGCCGCGTCGGAAAAGCTGGAAGCCGGGATCATGATCACCGGCTCCCACAATCCGCCCGATTATAACGGCTTCAAAATGATGCTGATGGGTGGCCCTGTTTACGGCAAGATGATCCAGGACATCGGTCAGATTGCCGCCGAAGGCCGCTTCAAGAAGGGCGTTGGGTCATCGGTTTCGCTCGATCTGATGGATCGTTACGTTTCCCGACTAATCCAGGATTTCAAAGGCGCCCCGCTGACGGTGGTTTGGGATGCCGGGAATGGCGCGGCGGGCGTTGCGATGGAAAAACTGACCCGGCGCTTGCCCGGACGGCATATTCTGCTGAACGAAGTGATCGACGGCACTTTCCCGGCCCATCACCCCGACCCGACCGAGGAAAAGAACCTTGTGCAGTTGAAGGCGGCGGTGGCGGAGCATCGGGCCGACCTTGGCATTGCGTTCGATGGTGACGGCGACCGCATCGGTCTGATCGACGGTCAGGGGCGCGTGCTGTGGGGCGACCAGATTCTCGCGCTGCTCGCCCGCCCGGTGCTGGAAGCCCTGCCCGGCGCGACGATTATTGCTGATGTGAAGGCCAGCCAAGTACTGTTCGACGAAGTGGCCCGTTTGGGCGGCACGCCGATGATGTGGGCCACCGGCCATTCGCTGATCAAAAAGCAAATGAAAGTTACCGGCGCGCCGCTCGCGGGTGAAATGTCCGGCCATATTTTCTTTGCCGACCGCTATTTCGGCTTCGATGACGCGCTGTATGCTGCCGTTCGGGTTCTGGAAACCGTGGCCTGGGCCGGCAAGCCGCTGGCAACGCTGCGCGATGAACTGCCGACGCGGGTGAACACGCCGGAACTGCGCTTCCCCTGCGCCGATACGCGGAAATTCGCGGTCGTTACGGAAGTGAAAGAACGGCTTACCCAGGTCGGGGCCAATGTTTCCACCGTCGATGGCGTGCGGGTGAACACGGCGGACGGCTGGTGGCTGCTGCGCGCCTCCAACACTCAGGACGTGCTGGTTGCCCGCTGCGAAGCGGCCGATGCGGCGGGGTTGGAGCGGTTGAAGGCGGAACTGCTGGCGGCGCTGGCGCCGAGCGGCGTCACCCCGCCGCAGTTCTAATCCCAGGGGCCGCTGATGGCGCCGAGCGACATAGTTTCCCGGCGCCTGTCGGCGGATACACTGCTGCTAGCCGCGATTCTTCTTATCTGGGGGATCGCGGCTTTTTTGCCGCCGCTCAATGCCGATGCGGCGGCGATGTTGCGCTTTGCCGAACGCATGTGGGACGGCGAGGCGCTTTACCGCGACCTCATCGATTTCAACCCGCCGATGGGTTATTGGCTCGACCTTATCCCCGCCGGGCTTGGGCGGCTGGGGATGGGTACGCCGGTCTTTTGGTTCGTCGTCTTCTGCCTGCTGGTGATCGGTGGCAGCGCGGTCTGGGCCTATCGCATCGTCCGACCGTCGCTGAGCGAGACTGAACGGCGGGTGATTGCGCTCGTCGGGGTTATCACCCTGCTGGTCCGCCCCAGCGATTCCTTTGGCGAGCGGGAACATTTGATGGTCGCGGTCATGCTGCCCTATGGCGCGCTGGCCGTGCGGTTTTTGCGGGGAGCGGGTGGCGGGGCGCTGGGATGGCGCGCGGTCGCGGCGGCGTTGGCATTCATCGGGATTGCCCAGAAGCCGCATTTCGCCATTCTCGGTGCGGCGGTGGAACTGCTGCTGCTGGCCCACGGGGGCCCGAAAGCCTGGATGAAGCGGCTTGAACCCTGGCTGTTTCTGCTGTTGGGGGTAATCTACCTTTGGGCAACCGCCGCGCTCTATCCCGCCTATTTCAACGATATGCTACCACTGGCGGCCGATAATTACCGGATTTTCGATCTCGATCGCGGGATCGATATGATTACTGGCACCGAACTGCCGCCGCTGCTGATCGCCGCCCTTTGTCTTGGCCCTTGGGCGCTGCGCAGCGGGCGGCCGATTGCCGCCGTGCTCTATGTGCTGGCCGTTGGGGCGATTCTGGCGGGGCTGCTGCAGTTTAAGGACTGGGATTATCATTTTCTGCCTGCCCGGATTTTAACAATCCTGCTGGCGGCCTATGGGTTAGCCCGCGTGTTGGAAGGGGTGGCGCCGCGCATTTTGGCGGCTCTGGCGATTGCCATGCTGGCGCTCGGCGGCAATCTCAGCCCGCCGCTGCGCTTGCAGCTTGATTATCTGAAAAGCGGCGCGCGCGAGGTGGAAACCCTGATCCGTCAGGAGGCTGGGGGGCGGCCGGTCCTCTGGCTCACGCAATATATGGACCCGACTGCGCCAGTCCTAAATTATACTGGCAACCGGCTGGCGATGCCGTTCATGTCGCTGTGGCTGCTGCCCGCGCTCTATGAGGATGACGCGCCAGGGCCTGATGGCAAGCTGCGGCTTCACCCCCCTGAAGCGCGATCCTCGGCGGAAACCTATCTGCTGGATCGGGTGGCGGAAGCGGTGGTACGGGAAAAGCCAGCGCTGATCCTGGCCGAAACCGCGCAGGACGAGGCGGCTTTCCGTCTGCGCCCGCTGGATTATCTAGAGTTTTTTGCGCAAGACCCGCGCTTTGCCGACGCGCTAACGCAGTACCGACCTCTAAAGCGGGTCGGTACCCTACGGGTCTTGAAGCGAATTGCGGCGGATTAGAACGCAACCGTAAGCGCCGTCCAACTTTCTGGCAGATAATCCAAAACAATCGCCTCCAGGCGCTTATCCGCCCCGGTCAAGACGGCGAGGCCGGTCAGCAGCATGACACCCCCCATGCCTTTTTTCAGTCTGCCCGATTGGTTCATTAGCGCGGGGCGCACGCGGGTGAGCGCTTGCCGGGAGGCATAAGCAACCCCGAGGAGGGGCAGCGACGCCCCGATGCCGAACAAGGCCAACAGTCCGCCGCCCGTTAAAGCCCCGCCTTCGCTCGCGGCGAGCGCCAATGTTCCCGCAAGGAAAGGCCCAGAACACGGGCTCCAAACCAGTCCAAGCGTGCTGCCTACAAGGAAGGCCCCCCCGACACCGGTACCATTGCGGCCCGCGCCCATATGGGCGGCGCGATTGGCAAGCGGGGCAATCCATTGGGCAAACGCGCGCTCCAGCACGGGCATCCCTAGTATCAGCCCAAAGAGCATCATGAGCGCCCCGCCAATCGGGCGCAGACGGTCGGTATCAAGACCAATGTGTGCCCCGAAGGCCCCAACGATACCGCCTAATAGCACGAACGAGAGGGTTAGGCCTGCCGCCATTGCGACAGGTGCCACCGGATGGCGCGCTGTGGCGCTGCCAACAACCAAGGGCAGAAGCGGGAAGACGCAGGGGCTGAGGGTCGTCAATCCCCCCGCCAGCAGGCTCACCCCCGCGTCAGCGATACTGACCATGCTAAAGGGCCGATTTCAGCGCTTTTTTAAGGGCTTCACTATCGGTTACCCCCGCAAGGCGCGCGGTTTCTTGACCGCCTTTGTAAACGATCAGGGTCGATTGGGTGCGAACATTCAGGCTGCGCTTAAGCTCTGTTTCCGTATCGTAATTAACCGTCAGGATGGTCACGTCCAATCCTGCCTCTGCCGCAAGCGCCTGGAACGCCTTAGCTTGGGCGCGGCAGGTCGGGCACCAATCGGCATGAAAATGCAGGGCAATCGGCTTTCCGGCCTGTTTTGCCTCGGTGAGGGCCGGGGCCGAATAGGGTTTGGTCTCCAGCGCTGCCGCAGGGGCGGCGCCAAAACCGAGCAGGGCAACGAGCAGGGCGGCGGCGAGCTTCATCAAGGGCCTCCAGAATATTAAGGAACACGCCTTTGCTTCGTCACCGCCCCGGAAAAGGTTACAGGTCGCTATGCAGCCCGACGCGGTTGCCTTCGCTATCGCGGATATGGGCGAAGAAGCCCATCCCGGGTGGCAGGGCGATTTTCGGCGTCACCACGCTGCCGCCGAGGGTGGTCACCCGGGCCAACATATCATCCAGCTTGCCATCGGCATTCAGATAGATCACCGGGCCATCGGCGGCGGGGCGGTACATCGGGCCGTGGATGACGCAGCCGGAGAGGGCGGGCTGCTCGTAGGGGAAAATCCCCAGCGTGCCGCTGCCGATGTTTTCCCGGCGCAGGCTGACGCCGAACAAGGCTTCATAGAAGGCGGTGGCCCGGTCGAAATCGATGGACGGGATTTCAAACCAAACGGCGACATTGGTACGGGACATGAGTGTGCTCCTGATTAAGCGATTGCGGTAAGATTGGCGGCGATGAGGTCGAGATCGGCCCCCGTCGCCGGAAACAGGCCGAAACGGAAGGCGTAGCCCCAGGATCGGCGGTTTTGGGTGAAGGAGAGGCGATCGAGCAGCGGTTGGATCGGGGCGCGGCCCTTGGCCTGCCAGATCACATCGCGGCGGAAGGGATGAAAATCTTCGGCCAGTTCGACCTGGTAGACCGATCCCTCCGCCACTGTTCCCAAGGCCGTGAAGGCTTGGCAGGCGTCACCGCGCGGGCCGTTGCGGTTGAAGGTGACGGTGGGGGAGTAATAGGCCACGCGGTCGCCGGGTTTAACCCGGCGCAGCGGGGCAGATTTACCGTGGCAGACCTGCATGATGCCCCAGGCAAGGCCGTTCGCCACATGCTCGGCGCAGGCGACGGCGATCCAATGGGCGGGCGGTTGGTCGGGGAAGGGCAGCATCGCATCCTCTCGCGTCGGTGAGTGTCGGCGGCGCCGACGAGAGGAAGATGCGCTGGGGCTGTGTCAGTTTCTGTCAGGAGCGCGCAGGCGCGTCCGGGTCGGGGATATTCAGGGTACGGCGCCAGCGGGCCATCAGCGTCCGCCGCCGGACGGGGGGGCGGTCGGGCAGGGGGCTCAGTGCCTGCATGCGGTCGAGCCGGAAGTGGCGGTAGTCTTGGCGGCTTTCGCACCAGGCGGCGAGCACCCGCACATCGCGGAAGAACGCCAGCGCAATCGGCCAGATCGTGCGGCGGCTCATCGCATCGCCCTTGTCACGGTATGTCAGGTCGAGCTTGCGTTCTTCCCGCAGGGCCGTCCGCAGGATCGGCAGAGAGAGGCTTTCGGCCAATGCAGGCGCCGGGCCGGTCGCGGCGAAATTGGGAACGATCATACCGGTCCCCGCCATATGGTCGCGCAGGTCGGTCGGCAAAACCGCTTCGATCTTCGCCAGCGCCTGTTTGGCCGCGCGGGCAAGATCGGCGTCGGATTGGCGCGCGACCCATTGCATCCCCAAGACCAGGGCTTCCAACTCCGCTTCCGCGAACATCAACGGCGGCAGCAGGAAGCCGGGTTTCAGCACATAGCCAAGGCCCGCCTCCCCCTCGATACTCGCGCCTTGCTCGGTCAGCGTGCTGATGTCGCGGTAGATGGTCCGAACAGAAACGCCCAATTCCTCCGCCAAAGCCGCCGCCGTCACCGGATAGCGGTGGCGGCGCAGGGCTTCGACGAGGGTGAAAAGGCGGTGGCTGCGGCTCATAGGGCAGCAGTTTACGGTAAAGCGGCCAGCCAGTCGCGCAGCATTGCCCGCCCGGCAGCGGTTGCACCGGGGCCGAAGCGGGCGGCATCGGCGCGCAGTTTGGGGATATCGATCCCGGCCCCGGCCAGTTCGGCGGCATGACCAACCAACCAGCGCTCGAACCCATGCCCCCAGCCTTCGGGATGGCATTGAAAGCCGAGGATCGTCGGCCCTAGGGCGAAGGCTTGATTGGCACAGAGCGCTGTCGCAGCAAGCCGCTCGGCCCCCGCTGGAATATCGAAGGCATCGCCATGCCAATGCAGCAGGGGCACCCCATCAAGCGCCGCCAGCGGGCTTGCTGTGCCGGGAGCGGTGAGCGTGAGCGGTCCCCAGCCGATTTCTTTAAGACCGGTCGGGGCAACCTTTGCCCCCAGGGTGCGGGCCATCAATTGCGCGCCGAGGCAAATTCCCAGCGTCGGACGGCGGGCTGTAAGGCGGGCGGTTAGCAGGGCAATTTCAGCCGCGAGGAACGGATAAATCGTCTCCTCATAGGCACCAACCGGGCCGCCGAGGACGATCAGCAGGTCATCCGCCAGCGGGTCAAGCCCGGATATGGGATCGACGGTGGGATCGCGGTAGGTGACCGCATAGCCCGCTTCCGCCAAAGGATCGGCAAAACTGCCCAAGTCTTCGAAAGCGATATGGCGCAGGACCAGTGCGGTTTTGCTCATAGGGTGCATCCTTCTGGGGTACAGACGGTGGTCTTGGTGGCGAGAGGCGGCGGCACTTCGGTTAGCAAGGCACCGATTTGGGCACCGAGCCACAAATCTTCGACATGCCCGAAGCGTTTGGCGCGCAGCAACCCCTGGCGGTCGATCAAGATCAGGCTGGGCGTGCCTTGCAGATCATAGGCGGCCATCGTTTGGGGGAGAGGCTTGCCCGGTAGGTCGATGCCGATGGGAAAGCGCAGCCGATACTCGTGAATGAACGCCCGCAGGGCGGTTTCGCCCTGGGCCGCGTGATGCTCGAACACGGTATGCAGGCCGATCACAGCGACTTGATCGGCGGGAAACAGCGCCGCCGCGCGGGCAAGCTGCGGTAATCCCGCCTGCACGCAGCCCGGGCACAGCATCTGAAAACTACCGAGCAGGATAATCCGCCCGCGCAAACTGTCCAACGACAGCGGTTCGGGCGTGTTCAGCCAGGTTTCAATGGACCAAGCGGGGGCGGGGCGCAGGCGGGGCATGATGATCTCCTCCCTAAACCTTAGGGTTTGACCGAACCGGGAAGGCTGAGAGTGCCGGAGGCGACCTTGAACACGGCGTTCACGCACAGCAGTGGCGCGTGCAGATTACCGTTGACCTTGAGGCCTGCCGTCACCCCATCGAACTTGAAATCGGCGGGCGCGCCGATGGCGGCTTTCGGAACGCGCACTTCCACCGCCTCGCCCGCGAAGACCAGCGGATAGTCGGGGCTGTCGATCAGCAGCGGCACCCCCGGCCAAGTTTCCGGCAGCTTGGGTTTGCTCCCCGCCGGGATATCGCGGACCTTAAGGCCGCCGCCGCAGGCTTTGTCTTCGGCCAGCACAACCCAGTGGGAATGCCAGACGTGGCGGTTTTTGGCCCCTTTGGCGCCATCATCAAAATCCGGGTGGAAGGTCACGGCGAGGGCGACAATCCCTTGATCCTGGGCAAAGCCGATGGCGCCGCTGTTCAGGCTGGTCGGCCAGACATAGGCATAGACGTCCGACCCGGCGAACTGCCCGGTGGCCGCTGGACGGGACGCTCCCGCCTCAGCCCGCACCTGACTGCGGAAGACGAGGTGCGCCCCCTCGCTGCGGATGCTGGTTTCGACCAGATCGAAGGGGGCGGCCACGGCGGCGGCTGGGGCGCTGATAATGCCTTGGGCGGCGACGGGCAAAGCGAGGGCGGTCACGGCCACAAAGGCCGCGCTGGCAAGAATTTTCATTGGGATTTCCTTAGATTAGATCGGCAGAGACGGCGGCGGGGCGTTGAGGAAGGTTAGCCACGCCGCTTCGGCGGCGTCGGGCGCGGCGGGCTGCTGTTCGGGGCAGTCGAGCCGTAGGTGCCGGTCGCCGAAGGGGGCATTGACCAGGGCGCAATGGTGCGGGGTCTCCGCATCGGCGTGCGCATTCGGCCTAAAATGGGTGCAGGTGATACACAGGCGCCCCGGCGTGATCATGCCGCTGACCTGCATCTGCCGGATCATCTTCAAGATAACCCGGTAGAAGATCGCCTGTTCCTGGGGGGGCAGCTCGGCCACGGTTTGCAGCAGCGCATCCGGCCAATCGGCGATGGTGGCGAGCAGAGCGAAGCCTGCATCGGTGATCGCGATCCGCTTGGCGCGCCCATCCTGGGGGTCGGGGCTTTGCACGGCCAGCCCGCGCGCCAGCAGCGGTTGCAGGGCTTCCGTCATCGCGGGGGCTTTGATCGCCAGCGATTGCGCAAGCAGGCTAGGGCGCATCCCCTCCGCCTGATTGCGCAGCAGCGCGAGGATTTGGCTTTGCGTCGGCGAGAGGCCATGCGGGGCGGCCCCCTGCTGGGCATTGGTCTTTAAGGCCAGCGCCAGCCGCGACAGGCCAGCAGCGACGCGCAGGCCAATCGGGTCGTTGATCTTGTCGAACGGGGTTTCCATCGCGGCGGCTCCTATGCTTCGGCTACCGAAATAGACCGATACGATGCGGGAGTCAAGTTGCTTTGGCTGCCGAAGTATATTTTTCTACAGAAACCCGATCCAACGGCCAGCGACCAAGGTTGCAAGCCATAGTAGACTGGACAGAAGCGCGACACAGCGAACCGAAAGAGGGATGAGTCCGCCGTGCAGGGTAGCCCGGAAGCCGGGGTTAGCGTGCTGGATCGCGATTAATCCGGCGAGTGCGGTCAAAAGGCCGAGCTTTGTTAAGAAAGCGCCGTTCGCCAAATAGTCGGCAGGTTTGACCCCAAATAAGGCGAGCCCCGTGATCAGCGCGAGGGCGACGCCCACCCCCGCCGTGCGGACTAAGAACGGCCCGATGACGGGCACAGGGGGATGGCGCAACACGCCCATCAGCCGCAGATCGAGCGGCAGGATCGCCCCCATGATCAATCCGATGCCGAGGATATGGGCGGCATTGATCAGCAGGTAGAGCGTGGGGGAGGCGCGCAGCGCCGCCGCGACCGGCGTCGCTGCCAGCCAATCGACCAGCGGCACGCTTAGGGTTTCGGTAAGCGTTCGGGGTACATATCGTAGTTTTGCCCCGCGAGGGTGATGCGGACCGCCTTCATATGGCTGGCCTTCTTATCCAGCGCGCGGTTGCCGATTACACGGATGGCATCCCCCGGCTTCGCGGTCTCGCCGGTGAAGCCCGAGCGGGCGGTTTGGTTGGGGTTTCCAAGATCGACCTGCCAGACCGTACCGTCAGCGGCCTTGACGTGCAGCGTCGGGTGCGGCGGGGCCATCGAAATCCGCTCGATGGTGCCGGTGAGCTCGAAGGGTTCGCTTTCCGCCCACGACCAACCGTGATGGGCGCCAGCGGGGGCCAGGATACCGGCGGTGAGGATCAGCCCCAGGCCAAGGGCCGCCAGGGTAGCGGGACGAAAGGGCATGGCGTGCACCCTTAAGGAAAAGGTTCGGACTGCCCCTAACCTGGGAGGATTACGGGGGAAGCGCAAGCCCCTCCCCCGGTAAAGTCTTAATCGTAGCGCAACTCTGTCGCTTTGCCGCGGAAGACGAAATAGGCAAAGGCGCTATAGCCGATGATGGCGGGCAGCACGAAAAGCGCGCCGACCAGCATGATCATCAGACTTTCGGGGGCGCTGGCGGCGGCGAAGATCGTCAGTTTCTCCGGCACTACGTAGGGGAAGAAGGAATAGGCGAGGCCAAAGAAGGCCAGCGTGTAAATCCCTACGGCCCCGGCAAAGGGCACCCAGGCGAACCGGTCGGACCCGGTCGGCAGGTGGCGCAGCACGATCCATACCCCGGTGATGAGCGCGGCACAGCCCAACGGCAGCGGGGCCAGCAGAATGAAGTTCGGCAGGCTGAACCATTTCTCGAAAATCCGCGCGCTGACCCAGGGGCTGGCGACGGAGACGGCGGCAAGCCCGAGCACGAGGAAGCCAAGCCCGACCCGCGCCCAGCGCACCGCCTGCCGCTGCAAAGCGCCCTCGGTTTTATAGATCAGCCAAGTGGCGCCGATGAAGGCATAGCTGGCAGCGAGGCAGACGGCGGTGAGCGCCGCGAACCCATAGGTGGCCGGGGTATCGTTGAGGCCCATCACATAAAAGCCCAGCATCCAGCCTTGCGACAGCGCGGTCATCAGCGATCCCGCGAAAAAGGCGCCGTTCCACCAGCCTTTTTGAGCCGGCTTCACCTTAGCGCGAAATTCAAAAGCAACGCCGCGTAGGATCAGACCGATCAGCATCACCAGCACCGGCAGGTAAAGGGCGGTCAGGATCAGCCCGTGCGCGGCAGGAAAAGCGACGAGCAGCAACCCAACCGCCAGCACCAACCAGGT
Organism: Elstera cyanobacteriorum; assembly: GCF_002251735.1. Lineage (NCBI taxonomy): Bacteria > Pseudomonadati > Pseudomonadota > Alphaproteobacteria > Rhodospirillales > Rhodospirillaceae > Elstera > Elstera cyanobacteriorum. The sequence goes on from NZ_NOXS01000022.1 coordinate 68,184, forward strand.
TTCGTTGGCGTCCCAGAAGGGGCCAATGGCGGCAATCATCCGGTCTTTATCGGCAGGATCGGCGGCGGCGAACAGCAGCCCGACGCCGAGATCATACCCGTCGAGGACGACATAGATCAGGATGGCGAGGCCCATCAGCCCGGCAAATACCAGGGGCAGCCAGACCGCAGGATCGCCGAATAAGGTTAGCATGGTCGTTACTCCGCCGCAGCCGGATAGACACGACCCACGGGGGCGGGGGTGATGCCCCCCGCTTTGCGGGCCAGATAGAACAGCGCGCTGATATAGGCCGTCAGCAGCACGGCATAGACGGTCAGGTAAGCGGTTAGCGACAGACCCAAGATCGGCGCCGGGATCGGGGCGGCGGCCTGGGCGGTGGTCAGAACCCCCGTCACCAGCCACGGCTGGCGACCGATTTCGGTGACGTACCAGCCCGCCAAGGTGGCAACCCAGCCGGAAAAGCTCATGGCGACGAAGGCGCGCGCCAGCCAGGGCGTTAGGCGGCCCTTTCGCGTCAAGACATAAGCCCCGAGCCAGGAGAGCGCGAGCATCGCGAGGCCCGTGCCGACCATCACCCGGAAGCCGAAGAACACGGGCTTCACCGGCGGATGGGTACCGATATAGTCATTGAGGCCCGGAACGACGCCGTCCACATCATGTTTCAGGATCAGGCTGGCGAGACTGGGAATACCGATTTCTGCTTTATTCTCCCGCGCAGCCTCGTCCGGCCAGGCGAAGAGCAGCAACGGCACCTTCGGCCCGGTTTCCCAATTGCCTTCCATCGCCGCCACCTTCTGGGGCTGATGCTCCAGCGTATTCAGCCCGTGCATATCGCCGACGAGAATTTGCACCGGAATGAGCAGTGCAGCGAGCCAAACGCCGGTTTTAAGCGCGGCCTGCACGGCGGGGCTGCGGTCACCCTTCAGCCAGCGATAGGCCGATAGACCGGCGATTAGGAAGGCGACGGTGAGGGCGGAGGCGATTAACATATGGGTAAGCCGGTAGGGCATCGACGGGTTGAAGACGATGGCCAGCCAATCGGTGGCATGGGCCACGCCGTCGCGCATCTCGAAGCCCTGAGGCGTTTGCATCCAGGAATTCAGCACGATGATCCAGAAAGCGGAGAGGGTGGTGCCAAAGGCGACCAGGAACGTCGCCAGCGTATGCACCCAGCCAGCAACCTTGCGGAAGCCGAACAGCATAATGCCCAGAAAGACCGCTTCGAGGAAAAACGCCGTCATCACCTCATACGCCAGCAACGGTCCGGCGATATTGCCGACGGTCTGCATGAAGCCCGGCCAATTGGTGCCGAACTGGAAGCTCATGGTGATGCCGGAAACCACGCCCATCGCGAAGGAGAGGGCAAAGATTTTCACCCAGAAGCCATAGGCCTCCATCCACTTCAGATTGCCCGTGCGATTGTACTGCATTTTGAAGAACAGCAGCACCCAACCAAGGGCAATGGTGATGGTGGGAAAGAGAATATGGAAGGAGATATTGGCGCCAAACTGTATCCGCGCCAGTAGGGTTGGGTCCATCGTCAGTCCCTCCCAGGGTCAAGATCGGGGTCGAATGGGGGTTCACTGGCCGGGGCGGCAGGTTTGCTGCGGCGACCCGGCAGGGTGGTGAGCTTGTCTTTGATTTCGAGAATCTTCTGCACGCGCGCGCCGAGCGAGAGCAGCATCACCAGCCGGTCGGTATCGAGGCCCTGCACGTCGCCATACCAGCGGGTCAGCAGCTCGATGAGATCGTGCATCTCGCGCATCCTGCCCTGGGCGTGGCGCTCGTCGGCATTGGCCGGGGTCTGCATCAAAAGTTCGCGCAGCATCGAGAGGGTGGGGTCCACCTCGCGCTTTTTACGCTCTTCGGCCAGGGTGCGGACGATGGCCCAAATATCGTCGGGCGTTGTGAAATAGTCGCGCCGGTCGCCGGGCTTATGCACCAGCCGCACCAAGTTCCAGGTCTGAAGCTCCTTCAGCCCCATGCTGACGTTGGAGCGGGAGAAGCCGAGCTTCTCCATAATCTGATCGGCGTTGAGCGGTTCTGACGCGGCGAACAGCAGGGCATAGATCTGCCCGACCGTGCGGTTGATGCCCCAGCGGCTGCCCATTTCGCCGAAATGCAGCACGAAGGATTGTAAAAGCGGAGAAAGGTCCATCGGTTGATTCCGTAATTTCAGGAATTTCTGAAATTACTATACCTAAAAAAACCGCCCGGCAAGGGGGCGGTGACGGAATTTGAGCGAAGAGGGGCGGCGAGAGATAAAAAGAATATTTTTAAATATTAATTAAAAAGCTATTTATAGGGCATGGCAATAGGATCGAAAGATCCTATTGCCGGGGGAATTGGACGGGTTAGGCGCTGGCTTGCGCGGGTTCGGGCGCCGCTTCCGTGCTGTTCTCGCGCAGCACGTAACCGCGCCCCCAAACGGTTTCGATATAATTATCGCCGCCGGTCGCCGTGCTCAGTTTCTTGCGCAGCTTACACACGAACACGTCTATAATCTTCAGTTCCGGTTCGTCGATGCCGCCGTAGAGATGGTTCAGGAACATTTCCTTGGTCAGCGTCGTGCCCTTGCGCAGCGCCAAGAGTTCCAGAATGCCATATTCCTTACCGGTCAGATGCAGCGGCTTATTGTCCACATCGGCGGTCTTGGTGTCGAGATTAACGGTCAAGCGGCCGGTACGGATGACCGAGTCCGAATGGCCCTTGGCGCGGCGGACAATGGCCTGAATACGGGCCACCAACTCACGCTTATCGAAGGGTTTCGTCAGGTAATCATCGGCGCCGAAGCCCAGCCCCTTAATCTTGTGGTCGAGTTCCGACAGGCCAGACAGGATCAAGATCGGCGTGCGCACCCGCGCTTGACGGAAACGGCGCAGCACCTCGTACCCGTCGATATCCGGCAGGATCAGGTCGAGCAGGATAATGTCGTAATCATAGAGTTTGCCGATCTCAACGCCGTCTTCGCCAAGGTCGGTGGTATCGACAATATAGCCGGCCGACGATAGCATCAGCGCGATGCTTTTCGAGGTTGCGGCATCATCCTCCACTAAGAGAATGCGCATGATATCCCCCACCAAATTCGGGTTGCCCAACAACCCAGCAGAATGGTTAATTCCCGTTAACTCTCCCTAATTTTCAGACCAAAAGCAAGGAAATATGCGACCCGCGAGTCGCTCTTGTCATTTCCTTTCCTGGGTGAATCGGCTATTCTCCAAGCCGATCAAAGGGGAGCGGCGCGATGCTGATCGATAATCTTATCTCCAGCCTGGGCCGGATGGCCGACCATGTGCTGCACGGGCGCATTGTCGGCGTTCTCGGCATGATGGTTGAAATCGGCGGGGTGCAGCGCGCCCTGTCGGTGGGGGACCGGGTCACGATCATCGCGCGCGGCGACCGGCGCGTTCCGGCGGAAATCGTCGGTTTTAAGGGCGAACGGGCGCTGGCCATGCCCTTCGGCACGCTAGACGGCGTTGGCCTTGGTTGCCGGGCGGAAGTGTCGCAGACCGATCCGGTGATCTACCCGCACGAAAGCTGGCTGGGCCGCGTCGTCGGCAGCATGGGCGAGGCGATTGACGATCTTGGGCCGCTGAACGCGGGCAATATCGCCTATCCGCTGCGCAATGCCCCGCCGCCCGCCCATAAGCGCCAGCGCGTTGCTGGGAAAATCGATATGGGCGTGCGCGCGCTCAATCAGTTCCTGACCTGCTGCAACGGTCAGCGCATGGGGATTTTCGCGGGGTCCGGCGTCGGTAAATCGGTGCTGATGTCGATGATCGCGCGCTATACTTCCGCCGATGTCATCGTGATCGGCCTGATCGGCGAGCGCGGGCGCGAAGTGCAGGACTTTATTCACGAAGACCTGGGGGAAGAAGGGCTGGCGCGCTCGGTCCTCGTCGTCGCCACCTCCGACCAGCCGCCGCTGATGCGCCGCCAAGCGGCCTATCTGACGCTGGCGGTGGCCGAATATTTCCGCGATCAGGGAAAGAATGTCCTTTGCCTGATGGATAGCGTCACCCGCTTTGCGATGGCCCAGCGCGAAATTGGCCTGTCGGTCGGCGAACCGCCCGCCAGCAAGGGGTATACCCCGTCGGTTTTTGCCGAACTGCCGCGCCTCTTAGAGCGGGCCGGGCCGGGGCTGCGCGGGTCGGGGTCGATCACTGGTTTGTTCACAGTTCTCGTTGAAGGCGACGATCATAACGAGCCGATTTCGGACGCTGTGCGTGGTATTCTGGATGGGCATATCGTGCTGGAACGCGCCATTGCCGACCGGGGCCGTTATCCGGCCATCAATATCTTGCGCTCGGTCAGCCGCGTCATGCCCGGCTGTAATACGGATGATGAGAATGCCGTGGTTTCCCGCGCCCGGCAGATGCTAGCGGCCTATGAAGATATGGCGGAGATGATCCGCCTCGGCGCCTATCGTCCGGGCTCCGACCCGAAGACCGACGAGGCGATCCGCTATTATCCGCTGATCGAACAGTTCTTGGCGCAAGGTAAGCGCGAGCGCGGTGATCTGGTGCAGGGCTATCACCAGCTTGCCGATATTCTAAATAGCGGCGGTGTTGGGTGAGCAAGAGCCTTAAGCCGCTGATCCGCTTTCGCAAGTTCGAACTGGATCAACGGCGGCGCGAGCTGAGGGCGCTGGAGGATTTGGCGGCCGAGATTGATGCGTCCATCGTTGCGCTCGATCAGGAGGTGGCGAACGAACGCCGGTTGGCCGCCAATGATTTGCTGCTGGCGCGCTTCTGGCCGACCTATGCCGAATGGGCGAAGGGCCGCCGCGAGGAATTGGTGCAGAATCGCCTGCAAATCGGCGAGCAGATTTTAAAGGCGGAAGATGCGGTGACAGAGGCTTACCGCGAATTGAAAAAATTCGAAGTGGCGGAAGCCAATCGCCTTGCCCGCGAGAAAGCGGAGATGGAGCGCAAAGCGCAAATCCGCCTTGATGAAATCGCACAGGTCGCGCATTTGCGCAAGGATGCTTAAAAACCCGTCTTTTCCGCTGATCGGCTTATTCTATTCTGTCGTGCGCATCCCCTGTTCTGTTACGAATGTATAAAAATTAACCGACAGTAAAAATACGAATCATTTTTAAACAACTCCCCTAAAATATTCATAGATTAATAATCTTGACCAAAGGCAAGCCGTCCTAATAGGGTCCGCCGCCATTGGGATTTCGTCTTTCGGAGCCGACAGTGACAAAGATGAGCATCGGGGCGCGGGTTAAGTTTGGGTTAATTGTAATCTGTCTTTGTGTCTTTGCCCTCGCGGTACAGATACTTTGGTCACAGGTTGCGATTGTTTCGTCGAAAACACGGGCATCGGAAACAGCGGCGGTTTTTGCCGATACGCTGCGTCTGGTCGAAGTGCTGGCGCTGGAACGCGGCCCGTCCAATAATCTGCTGGCGGCGCCGAATGCGGCCGATCCTGCGGCGCTGGCGAAATTGGCCGACGCCCGCAAGTCCGTCGATGCCAGTGTCGAAAAGGTCGGCACCGCGCTGACCGCCCTCGGGCAGCCAGTGATGATCAGCGCGCTGACAGCAGTGAAACGCGATCTGGCGTCCATTCGGGCCGCCGTCGATGCCGATGTGATGAAGCCGCGCAGCCAGCGCGGGGATATCGTTCTGGGGTATTTCCAGCGCATGTTTGCCCTGAGCGCCCAGACCGATACGATTTTGAACGAACTGGAAGCGCGCACGACGATTGCCGATCCTTCCGTTGCGGCACTCAATACGCTGGCCCGTCTGGCGGCAGATATGCGCGAAAGCGCCGGTCAGCAGGCGGCGACGCTGGGGACCGGGATGACCGCGCAGCGTCCGCTGCTGCCCGCCGAGGCGGATCGGGTCGAACAATTGCGCGGTCGGGTGGAAACCCTGGCCGAGCGTCTGCGCAATGGGATCGCCCAGGTCGGGGCAACGCCGACCTTGGTCGCGGCCCAGCAGGCCATGACCGACGGGTATATGACGCGGGGCCGCGCTATCGTCGCCAAACATCTCGATGAATCGCGCGCCCAGGCGCCCTATAGCAAAAGCGTGACCGAAATGGTCACCGAGATTGTTCCGCAACTGCAAAGCATCATGGCACTGCGAAACGCCGCGCTGGAAGAAAGCCGCAGCCGCGCCGATGCCGAAATCAGCACAGCCTATCGCAATCTTGCCTTAGTCGGCCTGTTGGTGCTGGTCACGGGCTTTGCGCTGCTGCGGCTGATTTTCCTGATGCAGCGCCAGCTTTTGGCGCCGCTGTTCAAGCTGACCGAAACCGTGACCACGCTCGCCAATGGTCAGCGCGATCAGGCGGTGCCCTTCATCGAGCGTCAGAATGAAATCGGTCAGATGGCCGGGGCGATTGAAAACCTGCGCCTGAAAGCCATCGAAGCCGATGAGTTGCATGACGAACAGGTCCGCGAACAGGCGGCAAAGCTCGAGCGGCAGCAGAAGGTTGAGGCCTTTATCGCGACCTTTGGCAGCGGGACGGCGGATATTCTGTCGGCAATGGCCGCCGCGGCCGATCAGATGCAATCCACGGCAACGGTGATGAGCGATACGGCCACCCGGACCGACGATCAGGCAGCCGCGGTTGCCGCCGCGTCCGAACAAGCCTCGGCCAATGTGCAAACCGTGGCGGCTGCGTCGGAAGAACTCAGCAGCTCGATCCGCGAGATCAGCCGTCAGGTTCAGGAAAGTGCCTCCATCGCCCTGAAAGCGACCGACGAGGCCGCGCGTACCGTCACCCAGGTTCGCCAGCTCAGCGATGCGGCCCAGCGTATCGGCGAAGTGGTGACGATGATCAACGGTATTGCCGCCCAGACCAATCTTCTGGCCTTGAATGCGACCATCGAAGCCGCCCGCGCTGGGGAAGCCGGTAAGGGCTTCGCCGTGGTGGCGGCGGAAGTCAAAAGCCTCGCCCAGCAGACCGCGAAGGCGACGGAGGAAATCACTGCTCAGGTTTCCGGGGTGCAGGCCGAAACCAGTGCCGTCGTTGGGTCTATCGAAGGGATCGGCAAGACCATCGACCGGATGAACGAGATTACCTCGACCGTTGCTGCGGCGGTGGAGGAGCAGGGGACCGCGACCCAGGAAATCACCCGCAATGTGCAGCAGGCCGCCACCGGCACGCAGCATGTGTCGGAAAATATCGCCGATGTCACCTTGGGCGCCGGCGAAACCAAGCAGGCCGCCCATGTGGTGCTGGAAGCCGCTGACCGGCTGACGCTGGCCGGAAACTCCCTGCGCGCCGAAATCACCCAGTTCCTGGGGAATATCCGCGCGGCCTAAGGCTAAAAAGACGGCGTGAAAAGCTGGTTGTCGCGACGCGGCAGCCAGCTTTTTTACGTCTGGCCCTGGTGCGGGGTTGGCACTTCATAGGTCCAGACCCGAAAGGATTTCAGCACGTGCGGGCCGAAGGAGTTAATCAGCGGAATATCCGCCGCATCCCGCCCCCGCGCGACAATAATGCGGCCAATACGGGGCTTATTATTGCGGGGATCGAACGTATACCAAGCACCGTCTAAAAACACTTCGATCCACGCGCTGAAATCCATTGGATCGACGACAGGCACGCCAATATCACCCAAATGCCCATTGATGTATCGCGCGGGAATATTCAGGCAGCGGCAGAAGGTTAAGGCGAGATGGGCGTAATCGCGGCAGACGCCGACCCGTTCATGATAAACTTCGAAAGCGCTGCGGGTGGAGCGGGCTTGCATGTAGTCGAAGCGGATATGATTATGAACAAAGTCACAAATCGCCTGCACCCGGCCCCAGCCCGGCGGTTGCGACCCGAAGAGATCCCAGGCGATCTGGCTAAGTTTATCGGTCTCGCAATAGCGGCTTCCCATCAGATACACGAGGCATTCATGGGGAAGATCGGTCACGGCGACCTCCCGGGCCAAGGGGTTCACCCGGTCAAGCTGGCCACTGTCTTCTAGCGTGGCATCGCCTGAGATCGTTATATCGCCGGACGGGGCGAGCAGGCGGCGGCACAGGTTGCCGAAAAGGTCGTAATACTCCTGGGTCGGCACCGGCGGGGTGATGACGATCGTTTCCGCAACGCGGATGTCGGCAATCCGATCCGATGTAACCGATAGCAGGCACACGAGGGCGGTCGTTTGCGGGCAGGTTAGGGTAATTTCATAACCATAACGGATGAACATGGGCGAGCCTCGGTCCAGCAGGGCAGGGGGCGTTGATCGAAGCTCTCTCCAGTAACCGCATGTCACCGGCTCAACGACAGGGAAAAGGCTAGGCGTAAAGCCTCGCCACTGCAACCGCCGCGCCGCCCAAGCCTCGCTGACAGTCTTTCTATTTAACGGCGTTAAGTTAGCGAATTCAGAGGGTTAGCCGCGCGCACGGTTAAAACCTGTGGCACTGCGATAGAAGGCCTCTTTTCTAGAACGGATTTCATCTCATATGATGAATAGCCCCCTTCTGCCGGTCTATGGTCCGAGGGGGGATCATCCTTCCCGTCTCTCCAACCCTTATCCTTCCAATCTTTCGGTCAGAATGAGCGACGATCTTAAAAACGGCCATCCAGGCGCCAATACGGGGGTAGCGGTCAAGGCGAAGCCGAAGACCAAGAAGCCCTCTATGTACAAGGTGCTTATGCTGAACGACGATTATACGCCGATGGAGTTCGTCGTTCACGTTCTCGAAAGATTTTTCCAGAAGAATAAGGAAGAAGCCACGCGGATTATGCTGCACGTCCACCAGCGTGGCGTTGGGGTGTGTGGGGTCTTCACCTACGAGGTAGCGGAAACCAAGGTCACGGAAGTGATGGATTTCGCACGGAGGCACCAGCACCCGTTGCAGTGCACTTTGGAGAAGGAGTAGCCTATGCTCTCGCGGAACCTTGAAAAGAGCCTGCACCTGGCCCTGGAGCTTGCTAACAAGCGTCGGCACGAGTTCGCGACGCTCGAGCATCTCCTGATGGCTTTGACCGATGATCAAGATGCACTCGCCGTGTTCCGCGCCTGTGGGGTCGATCTCGACAAGCTGCGCCGCGACCTTGCCAATTATCTCGATAACGAACTCTCCAATATCGTTACCAGCCGGACCGACGACGCCAAGCCCACCTCCGGGTTCCAGCGGGTCGTGCAGCGCGCCGTGATCCACGTGCAATCGTCAGGCCGGGCGGAAGTGACCGGGGCGAATGTGCTGGTGGCGCTGTTTTCGGAACGGGAAAGCCATGCCGTCTATTTCCTGCAAGAACAGGATATGAGCCGGTTTGATGCGGTGAACTTCATCTCCCACGGTATTGCCAAAGTGCCGGGCCGCTCGGAAAACCGGCGCACGACGGGGGCTGAAGACGAACCCGCCGCCGGGCCAACCAAGGAAGGCAAGGAGACGAAGAAGGGGCAGGAGGCGCTGGAAGCCTATTGCATCGACCTCAACAAAAAAGCTGCTGTCGGCAAGATTGATCCGCTGATCGGCCGCGAAGCAGAGGTGGAGCGCACGATCCAGATTGTGTGTCGCCGCACCAAGAATAATCCGCTGTACGTCGGCGATCCGGGCGTCGGTAAAACCGCCATCGCCGAGGGGCTGGCCAAGCGTATCGTCGATGGTGACGTGCCGGACGTGCTGCGGACGGCAACGATTTTCGGTCTCGATATGGGTGCGCTGTTGGCGGGCACCCGCTATCGCGGCGATTTCGAAGAGCGGCTGAAGCAGGTGTTGGCGGAACTGGAAGCCCATCCCAATGCGGTGCTGTTCATCGACGAAATCCATACGATCATCGGCGCCGGGGCAACCTCTGGCGGGGCGATGGATGCATCGAACCTGCTGAAACCGGCGCTGGCCTCGGGCCAACTGCGCTGCATCGGCTCCACGACCTATAAGGAATACCGCAGCTACTTCGAGAAGGATCGTGCGTTGGTGCGCCGCTTCCAAAAGATTGATGTTGCCGAACCGTCGGTCGAAGATTCGATCAAAATCCTGAAGGGCCTGAAGCCTTATTACGAACAGCATCACAAAGTGCGCTATACCAACGAAGCCATTCGCACGGCGGTCGAACTGGCGGCGCGGTATATCAATGACCGCAAGCTGCCCGATAAGGCGATCGATGTGATCGACGAAGTGGGCGCGGCGCAGATGCTGTTACCGCTCTCGAAGCGCAAGAAGACGATTACGGTGAAGGATGTGGAAAACATCGTCGCCAAGATCGCCCGCATTCCGCCAAAGGCAGTTTCTTCCGACGACCGCGAAGTGCTGAAAACCCTGGAGCGTGACCTGTCTACGGTGGTCTTCGGTCAGGAAGGCGCAATCAAGACACTGGCAACCGCCATCAAACTGGCGCGCGCCGGGCTGCGCGACGCGGAAAAGCCTATCGGGAACTACCTTTTCTCCGGCCCGACTGGGGTGGGGAAGACCGAAGTAGCCCGCCAGCTTGCCCGCCTGCTGGGCATCGAGCTGAAGCGTTTCGATATGTCGGAATATATGGAACGGCATACGATCAGCCGGTTGATCGGCGCGCCGCCGGGTTACGTTGGCTTTGACCAAGGCGGGCTGCTGACCGATGCCATCGATCAGACGCCCCACTGCGTGCTGCTGCTTGATGAAATCGAAAAGGCGCATCCAGATCTGTACAACATTTTGTTGCAGGTGATGGATCACGGCAAGTTGACCGACCATAACGGCAAGGTGGTCGATTTCCGTAACGTCATTCTGATCATGACGACCAATGCGGGCGCGGCGGACATGGCAAAGGCCGCCTTCGGCTTCGAACGCGACCGCCGCGTGGGCGAGGATAAGGAAGCCATCGAGAAGCTGTTCACGCCGGAGTTCCGTAACCGGCTGGACGCCATCGTGCCCTTCGGCAACCTGACGCCGGAAACGATGGACCGGGTGGTGGATAAATTCATCATCCAACTCGAAGCGCAACTCGCGGAGCGCCATGTCGCTCTTGAACTGACCGATGCCGCCAAAGCCTGGTTGGCGAAGAAGGGGTATGATCCGCTCTACGGTGCCCGGCCCTTGGCCCGGGTGATCCAGGAGACGGTGAAAAAGCCGCTGGCGGAAGAACTGCTGTTCGGCAAGCTCACCCACGGTGGGCATGTGCAGGTCGATGTCGGTGGCGACGGTGACCTCGCCTTCCTCGTAACCTCCGCCCCCGGGCTGAAGGCGACCGAGCCAGAAGCGGAACTGGTCGAGTAAAGCAAAGGGGCCGCTCGGAAGAGCGGCCCCAGTGTTTTTGACGCTCGATGCCCTAGAGCGCTTTCCGTTCGCTTTGGCTCATGACAAGCGCTCTAACCTATTATTTTATATGCAAATACGTCGTCGCGG
>NZ_NOXS01000023.1 GCF_002251735.1 Elstera cyanobacteriorum
CGAACGCCTGTCTGCGGTCGGCGGATGGGGCGGGGTTCAGCGACTATTCCCCCGTGCCTGACCCTTACTACGTCAACGATATGGCCGCGTCTGGGCGGCGCTACATCGCGGTTTGCTATGACCGCACCGGGAACAGCGGCGCCACCTGGCAGACCGATAAATTCCTCATCCTCGACGTTCCGGCCTAGCCCGGATCGTCCAATCCCAAACGATCGGAGGGGTCATGCCCTACACACCGCTCAATTTCGGCAGTCGGGCGCCGAACGATGGCGAGTCTTTTCTGACGGCCTTTACCAAGGTCGATGCCATGTTAGCGCAAATCTTTGGCGTGCTGGGGCAGCCCATCGTCTACCCGCCGCTGCTAACCTCGCTTGCGGCCTTAACCGGCGTCGGGCTGATCCGCCGCACGGCGGAGGGGTTGGCGGGCACCGTGCCGCTGACCGGCCTAGGCGAGGCGCTGATCGGCGCCAGCAGCCCAGCGGCCTTGCGCGGGGTGCTGCAATTGGGGGCGGCGGCGCTGCTCGGCACCAGCGGGGCGGGATCGGTTCTTGTGCGCGGGCCGGACGGCAAATTGCCGCCGGGCGATTTACCTGCGCAGTCGGTGCTGGATGTGCTGGATGCCGCGACCGAAATCGAGATGCTGGCGCTGGATGCCCAGAAGGGCGACATCTGCCTGCGGCCCGCGACCGACCCGGCCAAGGTTGGTTACATCGAGGTCTATATGCTGCAGGGCACGGGTGACCCGACCGTGCTGGGCAATTGGCGGCTGCTGACCGAATGGGGGCCGGAATCGGTCGCCAGCGTGTTTGGGCTGCGCGGCATTGTTAAAATCGACCAATTGCCGCAGGCGCCGGGGGCCATTGCCGATGGGGATGCGCTGGTGATCCAGTCGGCAGCGACCGGGCAGCACTACCGGATTAGCCGGGCGGCCTTGGTGGCGGGGCTGGCGGGGTCGATTACGGCGGGTGTCATCTCCGGGCTGGCGGTCGGCGGTACGGCAGCCGCCCCGACCTTAACCCTGACCGGGCTACGGTTGCCGGATGGCAATGGGCAAGTGACTGCTGGGTCGGCGGGTCTGTTTGCCTATGATACCAATACTGGCGCGCCCTTCCGATTGCCGCTGCCGGGGTTGATCGGCGCCCTGCCGCCGCGCGGATCGGTGCTGGAAACCGACCAAGTGGCGCTAGCGACGCCGGGCGGTCTGTTTAAGACGCCGGTTGGTGCTTTGCTGGCCGGTCGGCGGTTCGACCGGCCCGTGCTGGCGGGCGCGGTGCAAGCAGTCGCCCCGGTCGCGGAAATCAGCGGGGCGCTTGCCCTCGATCCCAGTGCGGTCCCCCGGGTCTATTGGTTCCGGCTGACCGGGCCGGTAACGCTGGTCTTGCCGCCGCGCCCGACCGGGCCGGATGTGCAGGGCGAAATCGAATTGATCCTGGACCAAGATTCGACGGGCGGTCGCACGCTGATTATTCAGCCGCCGTCCGGGGAAAACCTGCGCTGGCACAATGGGATTGCGCAGTCGATCTGCCTAACGCCCGGCGGGCGCACGCGCCTGACGCTGCAGGCGCTGGCGGGCGATACCCGCTGGGACGTGGCGATCACCCATAAGGATGAATGACATGCTGGGGCTGATTGCTTTTCGCACGCGCCTGGGGTCGGCCCGCCTGCCGCCCGCGTGGGTGACAAACTCGCCTCTGCCCGATGCCGAATGGGAGGCGGCCTATTCGTCGGTGCTGCTGGCGACGACGGAGGCGCCGCCGGTTAGCTATAGTCTCCCCTCGGGCAGCTTGCCGCCGGGGTTGGCCCTGGTCGGGGATACAATCAGCGGCACCCCGCGCCCGGCCCCGACCGCGCCCGTCTGGGGGACGGCGGCGGGTAGTTTAGGCAGCGCGACCCAGGGCGGCGCTTTCGCCGCTACCTTGACCGCCAGCGGCGCCGCCAGCTTTGCCGTGCGGGCCGGGCGCTTGCCCTGGGGGGTAACGCTGGATGGGGAGACGGGGGCGATCTCCGGCACGCTGGCGGTGATCGGCGGTGTGACCGACGATCCTGGCCCGCCGCCGGTCTGGGTAACCGCAGGGGGCAGCCTTGGCACGGTGCGGGAAACCTATAATGGCACCAACGAACCGGTCGCCCTTAGCCTCGCGGCAACCGGGGCGGCGGTCTACACGATAAGCGGCGGCGTGTTGCCCTGGGGCCTGACGCTCGACCGCGATACCGGCGCGCTGGCGGGCGTGGTGCGGAATATCGGCGGCGGTACCTGGGAGCCGGATACGGTTGTTACGTGGTCCGCCCCAGCGTCTACTAATCTCGGCACGTTCGCGCGCGGAACGTCGGTCGGTACGATCACGCAGACTGTCGATCCAGTAGGCTCTAGCTTTTATGTTTTAGGCGGCGTGATGCCTTGGGGTGTGCTGTTAAGCCGCAATGGCGGGTCGATCAGCGGCACCGTTAGCAATGAGAATGCGCCGGGGACTTACAATTTTACAGTTGGCTGTGCCGCCAATCCCGGCTTCGCCTTCGGCACGCGCGCCTATTCGATCACCATCACCTAGCGGCCTCAAGTAGCGCAAAGCGCGATAGGCCAAATCAAACCCGGCCTCAAGCAGGCCAAAGGCCGATAGGCCAAACCCAAAAAGGGAGGGCGGCATGCCCGAAGTGTTTAATTTCACCGCCCGCGCCACGGCGGCGAGCGGGGCTTTTGCCGACCGGGATTTTTCGATCACGGTCAACAATACCCAAATCAATCGGCTGCTGGCGGTCGGCCAAAGTGGCGCGGCGCGGTCGATTAACTCGCTGACGCCCTGGGTTCTCATCCCTGGGGTGAAGGGCGATAGCGCCGCCTATGGCGACCGCTGGCTGATCTGGGACCAGACGGCGGGGGTGATGTGGACGTCCCCCGATGCGATTAACTTCACCAGCTTTGTGCCGGGGCTGCCGAGTGGGTACACGTCCCTCGGTTTCCTGCGCTGGCGGGCCGGGGCTTGGTGGGGGGTCGGCAGCACGGGTAGCGCGCTCGCCGTTCTGACCAGCACAGACGGCGGGTTGACGTGGGTTGTCGCGGGCGCGACGCTTGCGGCATCCACTGCATTTTCCTTCGAGCGGTCGGAGGGCGGGGCATCGATCATCGCGACTATCACCGATTGGTACTTCCGGACCAGCGATACCGACGCCTGGAGCTTGGTGAAGACTTTTGCCAGCAGCGGTTACCGCTTTCAAATCGCCCACCTGAACGGCATCTGGTTCGGGCCGAATGATACGCTGCCAAATGGCCTGCTGGCACGGTCTACCGATGGGCAAGGCTGGTTTGCGCAGAGCAACCCCACCGTTCTAACCGGCGGCGGCTATTATCGTGGGATGGCCTGGGGTAACGGCCATGCGGTTGCGCATGTTTATTATGAGCCGCAGGCGGTTGCCAGTACCGATGCCGGGCTGACCGTTCAGGCTGCGGCGGCGCTGCCAAGCGGTTCGGTCCTTTACGATACCGAATGCCCCATCGTCTGCGTCCAGGGGCGGTTCGTGATGCTGGGGGATACCGGGCGCACCTTCGCCGCATCAACCCCCGCCGGGCCGTGGAATGCCAGCAATCTGCCTGCCGGTCTCAATCCCTCGACGCTGGCGGTACGGCCATGATGGACCGGGATATTGCCGCACGGATCCTTGAGGCTCTGGACGACGCAAAGCGCTGGCGGGCGCGGATGGAGGCGAATTTCAATCTTCTGTCCCAGCAGGTTGCGGAAGTGACGAAGGAAGTCGAAGTCCGCGCTGAAAATGCCGATCAGCGCCACCGGGAAACCAGCGCGCGTTTGCGCGATGCCGAAGCTGCTTTGCGCGCGGCGGGGGCTGGGGCGGTCGACGTGAATATCTCCCAAGGCAATCAAACCGTGGGGGCGGAGCCTGCCGCGACCGCCACCCGGTCAAGCCTGCCCAAAGCCGCTGCTGCTGTCGGCGGTAGCGGGTTTTTCGGCTGGCTGGCTGGCGGCGGCTGGGACCAGATCAGCGCCTTCTTCAAAAAACTGGGCGGTTAGCCCGGTCCTAAATCCACGAAATCCGCCGCCTTCGGGCGGCTTTTTTATGAGGTGCATTATGGCGCAAGCCAAAGCCGCGCCCGCGCAAACGCGCGGGGAACGCAATAATAATCCGGGCAATATCGACTACAGCCCTAATAACCCTTGGCGAGGAAAACTGCCGCGCGACGTGAGCATCGAGCCGCGCTTTGAACGGTTCGACAGCGCGCTCAACGGTGGGCGGGCTGCGGTGAAGCTGGTCGAGTTCTATAAAGATCGGCGGGGAATCAATACGATCCGTGGGGTAATTTCGACCTGGGCGCCCGCAAACGAGAACAACACGCGCGCCTATGTGGATGCAGTCGCCCGGGCGGTCGGTGTCGATCCTGACGAAATCGTTGACCTAACCGAATACCGGATCATGCGCCCGCTGCTGGAAGCGATCATTCGCCACGAGAACGGACGGGTGATCTATAGCCCTGAAGAGATTGACGAAATGCTGCGGCGGGCCGGGATCGTGAACCCGGCGGCTCCGGCAATCCCCCCGAAACCCGCAAAAGCCCCCGCAGCATCGACGGCCAGTGCGGCGGGGGTTTCCGGCGGCGGCGTGCTGGCGACGGCGATTGCCGTTGTCACCGAGCCGAACCTGCGCGAGGCCGTTGCTGCCCTGGACTATAAATGGCTGCTGGCAGCGTTGGCCGTGGCGGGGGTGCTGCTGTCTGCCTACGCGGCCTATCGCGCCGCCCGCGCCAATCGAGCGGCGCCGTGATCGCCGCGCTTGCGTGGCTGACCGGATCGGCCTGGGGGCGCTATGCCGCCCTCGGGCTGCTAGCAGCCGCTGCCATCGGCCTGCTGTTGTGGCGGGCCTATGCCGCCGGGGAAACCGCGACCCGCGCCAAGGCACAGGAGAACACGATAGATGCCCTGCAAACCCGTATCGAAACTGACGATTCGTTGCGCGCTCTTAGCCCTGACACTCGGCGCCAGCGGTTGCAGCAGTGGTCGACAGATCCTTGACGGCTGTGCCGGGTGGTCAGCGATCCGCCCCACCAGCCGGGATATTGCCGTCATGTCCGACGAGTTAACCGGCCAAGTCCTAACCCATAACGAGACCGGCGCCGCGCGCGGCTGCTGGCCTCGTCCCACTCTAAAACGCTAGGAGGTTTTCATGTTCCAAACCGGCCAGCCGGTGTTCGTTGTTCGTCCCGAATACCCGGAAACGATCCACGCGGCGATTATCGCCCTGCCGCCCGATGGGGCTGATCTGTCCTATGCCGTCGATCTGCCGGACGGCAGCCGCCACCGGCTCATGTCGCAGTTTATCGCGACCGACCCAGCGGCGGCGCGGGTGATCCAGCAAAGTGCCCTGCTGGCGCGCGCGGACTATTTCGCTCGTAAGGCGGCAGATTTGCGGGGTATGGCGGCATGATGCCCTACGTTAATCCGAACCTCGCCATTCTGGGGTCGGGCCTGATTTGGTGGGCGCTGGCCTGGGATGTTGCGGTGTATTTCTGGGGGCCTAAGCGCTAACCGAATAAGTCGGGCTGGCGGTTTATGGGCGGGGCAGGGGCTTGGACGGGGGAAAGTCCGGCGGCGATGCGCCCCGCCTCAAACTGCCCCGCCCCGATCCAGGCTGCGGCGCGCTCCTCCGTTTCCAGCAGGACCGGCATAGCCTTCGGGTGAACCGCCGCGACGGGTTCGGCGCTCTCGGTGGTCAGGATCGAAAACCGGGGCAGGGGTTCGCCGGGCAGCCTGCCCCAGATGCCTGCGAAGAAAACGGTTTCTCCGGTGCCGAACCAATGTTTTCGTTTGCGGGCGTCATGCTCGCAGAAGGCTATCACCGGCACCAGGGCGCGCTGCCCGATCCAGGGGCGCCAGAAAGCGCTGCCAAGATTCCGAGTGTTGTAAACCGGTCCAGGCCCATATTGCGGCGGGGAGGGGAAACCCCAAGTCGCTTCGATGCCAGTCAATCCATCGTCCGTGACAACGATGATCGGCGCGCTATCGGTCGGGCGGATCGAGTGCAGCCCGTCCGAAGGCTGCCAGACCCATTGAACGCCTTTGAACAAGGCAGCGCCGCCGATGGGCGTGCGAACGGTATATAGGTTACACATGACCGGATTTAACCCCGCCTATCGCCGGGCGTCTAGCGCGTCAGGTCTTGGGGGCGGGGCGTCGATGCGGGTTCGCCCGCGTTCAACTTTTCCATGATCTGATGATATGGTTCGTCGCACAGCATCATACCCAAGGTCGCAAGCCTGAGTGCCGTCCCCTTTGGGCTAGGATATATCCAGGCTATTCTCTCCGGCCGCACATAGACTGTTTGGCTGCGCCGGTACAGGTGCACCCATTCGCCGCCAAGTCTTAGGCGTGTCGCGGATGGCTCGCCAACAACTTCAATGCCCCGCAGGCCGGACCCGCACAAATACGATCTTTGCGGGTCTCTGATCCGCCCGGTGAAGCGACTGCCGCCGATCAAGCAAACGGCCTCGGCCCTGACCAAAATCCGTTCGCCTCGGGGATTGAAGAACTCAACGAACATGGCCGGGGGCAGGGCGGGCGGGAATGCGTTGCAGAATCTCGCTACCGCTCAGAAGCCGAAGCGAGGCGGCGGGCATCTGTTCGGCGATAGCCGCAAGGCTGACAACGGCGGCGGCGTGAACATCGGTTTCAAGCAAGATCGCGACGCCGTTATCGTCAGCATCAACCTGTTGAATTTGAAAGCGATAATCCCAAAAACTGCGCAGCCGGTTCACCATGTCCCTATTCCGTCAAGACGTGAACATAGGAAGAACATAAACTGGCGACGCGGTTTTAGGAAGAGGGAAGCCCCGCAATCTTTGGAAGCGGGGGCTGGGGGTCGCAGGTTCGAATCCTGTCGCTCCGACCAATTTTCCCCCGAAATTAAAAATAACCTGTTTTCTGTCGCTCGTGAGCGGCGAGTTGCTTTATCCATGAAATTCCATCGTGTATCTTCAACCGAAGATAGGCGGGGGGACGATGGAAGGCAAAATTCTGCAAGTCGTTGGCCAAGTTGCCGGGATAGGTGGTTTGGCTTTGGCGGTGATGCTGTTTTTATTCAAGGACATCATCCGTAAAAACATTTTCCCCAAACTTCCGCCTGGCGCGGCCGAACGCATTTTGACCCTGCTGATTCGGGGTGTCCTTCTCGTAACGCTCGTCGGTATGGGGCTTTGGGTGCTGGTGGTCCTAGCCGGACCGAAAAGCTAGGGGGCGGCTGCCCGTCATGGAGAATCAGACTTTAGCCCTGATCGGCCGAGTTATTGGTCCTGGCAGTTTGGCCCTGGCCGTGATGCTTTTTTTGTTAAGGCATATCATCCGCAAGAATATTTTTCCAACGCTGGCACCGGACGCGGCGGAGCGACTCTTGAGCCTGATTATCCGCGGCACCTTGCTCGTGACACTCCTTGGCATGGGGCTTTGGGCGGTCGTTGAATTGGCGGGATCGAGCGAGGGCAATGGATGGTTCCTTGGCCTCGCGATCATTGCGGCGCTGGTAATAACCCCTTTGTTGTGGCGGGCAACGCTGCGCCCCGCGTCGGTGCGCAATAGTCCTGTGCAAGCCCAGTCGGGGGGCCTAGCCTTTGCGGGCGCGGTTCACGATAGCCCGATTACGATCATCAATCAGGGGATCGACCAAGAGTCTTTGCGTCAAGTCTTGGCGTTGGCGGGGGCCAAGGATCAAGCGTCGCAGCAAGCCCTCGATGCGCTCAGCAAGCGCCTTGATCTCACGAACGCGCAGATTTTAGCGGCGTATCGCATTATCGAGGTCGCGGAGATTTCCCCCGAACAGGCGATAGCACGCTTGTCCGAGCATTTTCAGGAACTTCATCGCCTGCGGGCGGCCGTTGCAGTCCAGCCTGGCGAAAGCCGGGCGATCCAGGCCCTGCGCGCCACCGCCAAAGCGCGATGGGAGGCAGCCGATTATGATGGGGTCGATGCGGCGCTGGCCGAAATCGAAGGCCTACAAAGCGCCGGGATGGCCGAAACCAAAGCCCAACGCGGTGATGCGGCCATGGCGGCCCGCCGCTTCCGCGACGCTGCCCGGCATTTTGCTAGGGCGGCGCACCTGCTGCCAAACCACCGGGAATATTGTTTTCGGCAGGCGGAAGCCCTCTATCGCGAGGGCGACGAGCGGGGCGAAAATGCGGCCCTCGCTGAGGCGATTGCCGTGTTTCGCGGCATTCTCACCAGGATCGGCCGGCGGGCGGAGGGCGATGCTTGGGCCCGCGTACAGAATAATCTCGGCAACGTGCTCCGGTCGCTTGGCGAGCGGGAGCCAGGGACGGCGCGGTTGGAGGAAGCGGTCGTCGCCTATCGAGCCGCCTTGGAGGAGTGGACCCGCGCCCGCGTGCCGCTCCAATGGGCGGCGACCCAGAGTAATCTTGGCACTGCGCTTCAGTCGCTTGGGAAGCGGGAGCCGGGGACGGCGCGGTTGGAGGAAGNGGATACCGGGCGCACCTTCGCCGCATCAACCCCCGCCGGGCCGTGGAATGCCAGCAATCTGCCTGCCGGTCTCAATCCCTCGACGCTGGCGGTACGGCCATGATGGACCGGGATATTGCCGCACGGATCCTTGAGGCTCTGGACGACGCAAAGCGCTGGCGGGCGCGGATGGAGGCGAATTTCAATCTTCTGTCCCAGCAGGTTGCGGAAGTGACGAAGGAAGTCGAAGTCCGCGCTGAAAATGCCGATCAGCGCCACCGGGAAACCAGCGCGCGTTTGCGCGATGCCGAAGCTGCTTTGCGCGCGGCGGGGGCTGGGGCGGTCGACGTGAATATCTCCCAAGGCAATCAAACCGTGGGGGCGGAGCCTGCCGCGACCGCCACCCGGTCAAGCCTGCCCAAAGCCGCTGCTGCTGTCGGCGGTAGCGGGTTTTTCGGCTGGCTGGCTGGCGGCGGCTGGGACCAGATCAGCGCCTTCTTCAAAAAACTGGGCGGTTAGCCCGGTCCTAAATCCACGAAATCCGCCGCCTTCGGGCGGCTTTTTTATGAGGTGCATTATGGCGCAAGCCAAAGCCGCGCCCGCGCAAACGCGCGGGGAACGCAATAATAATCCGGGCAATATCGACTACAGCCCTAATAACCCTTGGCGAGGAAAACTGCCGCGCGACGTGAGCATCGAGCCGCGCTTTGAACGGTTCGACAGCGCGCTCAACGGTGGGCGGGCTGCGGTGAAGCTGGTCGAGTTCTATAAAGATCGGCGGGGAATCAATACGATCCGTGGGGTAATTTCGACCTGGGCGCCCGCAAACGAGAACAACACGCGCGCCTATGTGGATGCAGTCGCCCGGGCGGTCGGTGTCGATCCTGACGAAATCGTTGACCTAACCGAATACCGGATCATGCGCCCGCTGCTGGAAGCGATCATTCGCCACGAGAACGGACGGGTGATCTATAGCCCTGAAGAGATTGACGAAATGCTGCGGCGGGCCGGGATCGTGAACCCGGCGGCTCCGGCAATCCCCCCGAAACCCGCAAAAGCCCCCGCAGCATCGACGGCCAGTGCGGCGGGGGTTTCCGGCGGCGGCGTGCTGGCGACGGCGATTGCCGTTGTCACCGAGCCGAACCTGCGCGAGGCCGTTGCTGCCCTGGACTATAAATGGCTGCTGGCAGCGTTGGCCGTGGCGGGGGTGCTGCTGTCTGCCTACGCGGCCTATCGCGCCGCCCGCGCCAATCGAGCGGCGCCGTGATCGCCGCGCTTGCGTGGCTGACCGGATCGGCCTGGGGGCGCTATGCCGCCCTCGGGCTGCTAGCAGCCGCTGCCATCGGCCTGCTGTTGTGGCGGGCCTATGCCGCCGGGGAAACCGCGACCCGCGCCAAGGCACAGGAGAACACGATAGATGCCCTGCAAACCCGTATCGAAACTGACGATTCGTTGCGCGCTCTTAGCCCTGACACTCGGCGCCAGCGGTTGCAGCAGTGGTCGACAGATCCTTGACGGCTGTGCCGGGTGGTCAGCGATCCGCCCCACCAGCCGGGATATTGCCGTCATGTCCGACGAGTTAACCGGCCAAGTCCTAACCCATAACGAGACCGGCGCCGCGCGCGGCTGCTGGCCTCGTCCCACTCTAAAACGCTAGGAGGTTTTCATGTTCCAAACCGGCCAGCCGGTGTTCGTTGTTCGTCCCGAATACCCGGAAACGATCCACGCGGCGATTATCGCCCTGCCGCCCGATGGGGCTGATCTGTCCTATGCCGTCGATCTGCCGGACGGCAGCCGCCACCGGCTCATGTCGCAGTTTATCGCGACCGACCCAGCGGCGGCGCGGGTGATCCAGCAAAGTGCCCTGCTGGCGCGCGCGGACTATTTCGCTCGTAAGGCGGCAGATTTGCGGGGTATGGCGGCATGATGCCCTACGTTAATCCGAACCTCGCCATTCTGGGGTCGGGCCTGATTTGGTGGGCGCTGGCCTGGGATGTTGCGGTGTATTTCTGGGGGCCTAAGCGCTAACCGAATAAGTCGGGCTGGCGGTTTATGGGCGGGGCAGGGGCTTGGACGGGGGAAAGTCCGGCGGCGATGCGCCCCGCCTCAAACTGCCCCGCCCCGATCCAGGCTGCGGCGCGCTCCTCCGTTTCCAGCAGGACCGGCATAGCCTTCGGGTGAACCGCCGCGACGGGTTCGGCGCTCTCGGTGGTCAGGATCGAAAACCGGGGCAGGGGTTCGCCGGGCAGCCTGCCCCAGATGCCTGCGAAGAAAACGGTTTCTCCGGTGCCGAACCAATGTTTTCGTTTGCGGGCGTCATGCTCGCAGAAGGCTATCACCGGCACCAGGGCGCGCTGCCCGATCCAGGGGCGCCAGAAAGCGCTGCCAAGATTCCGAGTGTTGTAAACCGGTCCAGGCCCATATTGCGGCGGGGAGGGGAAACCCCAAGTCGCTTCGATGCCAGTCAATCCATCGTCCGTGACAACGATGATCGGCGCGCTATCGGTCGGGCGGATCGAGTGCAGCCCGTCCGAAGGCTGCCAGACCCATTGAACGCCTTTGAACAAGGCAGCGCCGCCGATGGGCGTGCGAACGGTATATAGGTTACACATGACCGGATTTAACCCCGCCTATCGCCGGGCGTCTAGCGCGTCAGGTCTTGGGGGCGGGGCGTCGATGCGGGTTCGCCCGCGTTCAACTTTTCCATGATCTGATGATATGGTTCGTCGCACAGCATCATACCCAAGGTCGCAAGCCTGAGTGCCGTCCCCTTTGGGCTAGGATATATCCAGGCTATTCTCTCCGGCCGCACATAGACTGTTTGGCTGCGCCGGTACAGGTGCACCCATTCGCCGCCAAGTCTTAGGCGTGTCGCGGATGGCTCGCCAACAACTTCAATGCCCCGCAGGCCGGACCCGCACAAATACGATCTTTGCGGGTCTCTGATCCGCCCGGTGAAGCGACTGCCGCCGATCAAGCAAACGGCCTCGGCCCTGACCAAAATCCGTTCGCCTCGGGGATTGAAGAACTCAACGAACATGGCCGGGGGCAGGGCGGGCGGGAATGCGTTGCAGAATCTCGCTACCGCTCAGAAGCCGAAGCGAGGCGGCGGGCATCTGTTCGGCGATAGCCGCAAGGCTGACAACGGCGGCGGCGTGAACATCGGTTTCAAGCAAGATCGCGACGCCGTTATCGTCAGCATCAACCTGTTGAATTTGAAAGCGATAATCCCAAAAACTGCGCAGCCGGTTCACCATGTCCCTATTCCGTCAAGACGTGAACATAGGAAGAACATAAACTGGCGACGCGGTTTTAGGAAGAGGGAAGCCCCGCAATCTTTGGAAGCGGGGGCTGGGGGTCGCAGGTTCGAATCCTGTCGCTCCGACCAATTTTCCCCCGAAATTAAAAATAACCTGTTTTCTGTCGCTCGTGAGCGGCGAGTTGCTTTATCCATGAAATTCCATCGTGTATCTTCAACCGAAGATAGGCGGGGGGACGATGGAAGGCAAAATTCTGCAAGTCGTTGGCCAAGTTGCCGGGATAGGTGGTTTGGCTTTGGCGGTGATGCTGTTTTTATTCAAGGACATCATCCGTAAAAACATTTTCCCCAAACTTCCGCCTGGCGCGGCCGAACGCATTTTGACCCTGCTGATTCGGGGTGTCCTTCTCGTAACGCTCGTCGGTATGGGGCTTTGGGTGCTGGTGGTCCTAGCCGGACCGAAAAGCTAGGGGGCGGCTGCCCGTCATGGAGAATCAGACTTTAGCCCTGATCGGCCGAGTTATTGGTCCTGGCAGTTTGGCCCTGGCCGTGATGCTTTTTTTGTTAAGGCATATCATCCGCAAGAATATTTTTCCAACGCTGGCACCGGACGCGGCGGAGCGACTCTTGAGCCTGATTATCCGCGGCACCTTGCTCGTGACACTCCTTGGCATGGGGCTTTGGGCGGTCGTTGAATTGGCGGGATCGAGCGAGGGCAATGGATGGTTCCTTGGCCTCGCGATCATTGCGGCGCTGGTAATAACCCCTTTGTTGTGGCGGGCAACGCTGCGCCCCGCGTCGGTGCGCAATAGTCCTGTGCAAGCCCAGTCGGGGGGCCTAGCCTTTGCGGGCGCGGTTCACGATAGCCCGATTACGATCATCAATCAGGGGATCGACCAAGAGTCTTTGCGTCAAGTCTTGGCGTTGGCGGGGGCCAAGGATCAAGCGTCGCAGCAAGCCCTCGATGCGCTCAGCAAGCGCCTTGATCTCACGAACGCGCAGATTTTAGCGGCGTATCGCATTATCGAGGTCGCGGAGATTTCCCCCGAACAGGCGATAGCACGCTTGTCCGAGCATTTTCAGGAACTTCATCGCCTGCGGGCGGCCGTTGCAGTCCAGCCTGGCGAAAGCCGGGCGATCCAGGCCCTGCGCGCCACCGCCAAAGCGCGATGGGAGGCAGCCGATTATGATGGGGTCGATGCGGCGCTGGCCGAAATCGAAGGCCTACAAAGCGCCGGGATGGCCGAAACCAAAGCCCAACGCGGTGATGCGGCCATGGCGGCCCGCCGCTTCCGCGACGCTGCCCGGCATTTTGCTAGGGCGGCGCACCTGCTGCCAAACCACCGGGAATATTGTTTTCGGCAGGCGGAAGCCCTCTATCGCGAGGGCGACGAGCGGGGCGAAAATGCGGCCCTCGCTGAGGCGATTGCCGTGTTTCGCGGCATTCTCACCAGGATCGGCCGGCGGGCGGAGGGCGATGCTTGGGCCCGCGTACAGAATAATCTCGGCAACGTGCTCCGGTCGCTTGGCGAGCGGGAGCCAGGGACGGCGCGGTTGGAGGAAGCGGTCGTCGCCTATCGAGCCGCCTTGGAGGAGTGGACCCGCGCCCGCGTGCCGCTCCAATGGGCGGCGACCCAGAGTAATCTTGGCACTGCGCTTCAGTCGCTTGGGAAGCGGGAGCCGGGGACGGCGCGGTTGGAGGAAGCGGTGGTGGCCTATCGCGCCGCCTTGGAAGAGCTAACCCGCGCCCGCGTGCCGCTCGAATGGGCGATGACCCAGAATAATCTCGGCACTGCGCTTCAGTCGCTTGGGGACCGGGAGCCGGTGACGGCGCGGTTGGAGGAGGCGGTGGTGGCCTATCGCGCCACCTTGGAAGAGCTAACCCGCGCCCGCGTGCCGCTCCAATGGGCGGCGANATTCCACCCCTTCCGCTTATCGTTCGATACGCGGTTTATCCCGGCCGGAGCCAGTCTCCGGCTTTTTCTTTTTGGAGATCCTTCCATGGACAAAGTGACCTATACGCTGCAGACCCCGGTTCAATTCACCCCCACGCGCCGGGTGGAGGAACTGGCTTTTAAGACTGATCTGACGGTGCGGGATATGCGCCGCCTCGACGGGCAACAGGGGGCGATTGCCAGTGGGGCAACGCTACTCAGCCTGCTGTCGGGTGAACCTATCGAGCTGATCGACGCGCTGTCGGCGGCTGATTTTCTGAAAGCGCAGGAAATGCTTGCCCCTTTCTTGAAGGATACGTTGGGAACTGGCGGGAACTGATCGCCGATCTTGCCGCGATCTTCCACTGGCCACCGTCGGAGCTTGAGGCGCTGACCCTGGCCGATGTGGTGTTCTGGCATCGAATCGCCGGGGAGTATCTCGGCCGTTCTGCGGTTCCGCCGACCGATTGACCTTTGCCCGTCCGGTCGCTGGCGAGGATCGGGCGGGCCGTCTTTCAGGAGAAAATCATGGCGCAAGTCACGCAACCGAAGCTGGCCCAGGCCAGTTTTCGCGGGGTACCGTTTACCTGCACTGCGCATGATCTGCGCGCGGGGCGGCGGATCGCCGATCATGTTTTTCCCCAGCGCGATCTGGGGTATCACGAGGATATGGGCCGGTCGGACCGCGAGGTATCGCTGACCGCCTACCTCAATGGCGACGATAGCGACGCCCAGCGCGACCGGCTGCTGGCGGCGGTGGAGGCGGCGGGGCCGGGGGAACTCTTCCATCCCTGGCTAGGCCGGATGATGGTTGTCGTTCGCTCCGTCACGGTGCGCGAAAGCCGCACGCAGCGGCGGCACGTCGAGGTCTCGCTGACCTTTGTCGAAGCGGGATCGGCAGCGGTGGTCGCATCGTTGATCGATACGGCGGCGCCCCTGCGCCTTGCGATCTCGGGCCTGACGGCGGCGGCGGAAACGGCGCTGGCGGGGCGCCTCGATCTGCGGCGCATGCCGGGGTTCGTAAAGCAAGACGCTCTGGCGGTATTTACCGAGGCAGCCGTGGGCGGGGAGATGATCCGCCTGAATACCCCCGGCCATGCCGCGCGCGGTTTCGCCGTCACGCAAGCGATCGACGCGGTGGCACGGCTTGGCACGCGCGGCCCGGTATCGGCGGGGGAGATCGCCCGCAGCCTGGGTGGTATGATGGCACTGCTGGCCGACGTGAGCCCCGACCCGCAGCGCGGGGTGGAGAATTTCACCGAGGCGTTTCAGACCTTCGGCAGCGCGCTACCCGGTATTCCGCTAACCACCAGCAACCGCCGCCGCCAGCAGCAGAACCGCTCGGCCCTTACCGATGCCGTGCAAATGCTGGGTCTCGGTGGGGCGACGCACCTTGCCGCCCGCATTCCGTTTCAGGAGTATGGGGAGGCGGTGGCCTGGCGGACGCGGATGAGCGATTGGTGCGATAGTGAAGCCGCAGCCGCCAGTCTGGCCCGCGACGATGATAGTTTCAGCGCACTCACCGGACTGCGCACCGCCTTCGTCGATCATGTAACGGCGGGGATGGGTACGCTCGCCCGCGCCCGCGACGTAACGCTGCCGACCGCGATGCCCTCGCTCGTGGCGGCCCATCGGCTGTATGGCGACGCGCGGCGCGGGGCAGAGGTGGCGGCGCGCAACCGTCGCTTGCTGCCGCAGGGGCACCCCGGCCTCATGCCGCCCCATGTGGCGCTGAGTATGGCGGGGGCATGAGCATGACCGAAGAAAAGGTCACCCTGCGCGTGAATGGTGCCGATTATGGCGGCTGGACCTCCGTTCGTGTGATAGCAGACGTTCGTGAGGGCGCGATTAACTTCAATTTGTCTCTGTCCGAACGCTGGCCGGAGCCACGCGCGGGGGAAACCGGTGGCGTGACAATCGTTAGCCGGGCGATCCGCATGGGCGATGCCTGCGAGGTGCGCATCGGCGGGACGTTGGTTTGCACGGGCTATGTGGACCGGCTGGAGAAATCCTACAGCGCGCAAGACCATCAGGTTTCCGTCTCCGGTCGCTCGAAGACCAGCGATCTTATCGATAGCGCCATCCCACGCCAGCAGCAAATCCGCGGCAAGAAGCTAGAGGAGATCGCCCGCGATCTCTGTGCTCCCCACGGTATCAACGTGATCGTCGAGGCCGATACCGGCGCGCCGATCGAGGAGTTTCACGCGAAAATCGGAGAATCGGTTCATGGCGAACTCACACGGCTGTGCGCCCTGCGCGCGCTTTTGGTCAGCGATGGGCCGGGGGGAGATATCATCCTTACCCGGTCTGGCGCGAGCGGCGGTCGGGCAACGCTACGGCTCGGCACCAGCCCCATCCGCAGTGCTTCCGCCCAATGGGACGGGGCCGACCGCTTCGGCACGACCATCGTTCGCGGACAGCAGCCGCTCGGCGGGTCCGGCCTCCGCGATGGCCCGGCAGTCGCTTTGGGCGAGAGCGTGGCAGAAGACCCCGAAATAAGGCCGAACCGCGTCCGCCTGCTCACCGCGCGCGGGCGGGCAACGGTGGATGATCTGCGGCAACAAGCCGATCAAGATATCCGCCGCCGCAAGGGGGCCGCCAGTTCGCTGAGCTATTCCTTAGCTGGATGGCGCCACTCGGGCGGCGGCTTGTGGTGGAAGGGGCTGACGGTGCGGGTGCAGGACGATCTTCTGGGGATTGATGGCGACTATCGCATCAGTTCCGTCGTGCTGGCGATCAGCGGGCAGGGGACAACCGCCGACCTGACGCTCGCGTTGCCCGAAGCCTATACCGATCCAAGCGATCCGACGCCGGGTGGTGGGCTGGGGGTGGCGGAGGAGGCAGCATGAGCAATGATAGCCGCGATCCCCTCTCCCGCTTCCTGGGAAGCAGCCTGCGGGCGCTCGATAATCTCATTGCGCGGGCCGTCATTCATCTCGTTGCAGCGGCGGGGCCAACCCAGCAGCTTCAGGCCGAAATTTCCGCAGGGGAGGTAAAAGAGGATCTAGACCTCTTAGAACCATATGGCTTCACCGCCCAACCCCTGCCGGGGGCGGTGGCGGTTTGCGTGTTCATGGGCGGCGAGCGCGATAATGGCGCGGCGATTTTGGCCCATGACCAAGATCAGCGGCCCCGCACTTTGGCCCCCGGCGATGTGGCGCTCTACACCGATCAGGATGACCCCGCCGCTGCTGCCCAGGATGCCTATCACCGCCTGCAGTTTGGCCGCGACCGGACCGTCACTCTGCGCGCCAAACGCCTCGATATCCAATGCGGCACCCAGCGGCTGATCCTCGATGAAACCGAGGGACTGCTGGTGCAGGCCAGCCAAATCCGCTTCGAGGAACTCTAACCGGATTTTCTGAACCAGCCCTTGAGCCGCAAGGCTTTTTATATGGAGAGATCCCCATGGACAAACTGACCTATACCCTTGAAACGCCCGTTCAATTCACCGCCAGCCGCCGGGTGGAGGAATTGCGGTTTCGGTCTGAATTGAAAGCCGGTGATCTGGAGCGGCTTGACCGTGCCGAGGGACGCATTGGCGGAACCTTTCAGATTCTAGCGGCCCTGTCGGGGGAACCCGTCGAGTTGATCCGCGCGCTGTCGGCGCAGGATTATTTGAAGATTGTCGAGTTCCTGCGCCCTTTCTGCCACCCATTCCTCGGAACTGGCGCGAGTTGAGGGCCGATATTGCGGCGATTTTCCACTGGCAGCCTTCAGAAATCCGTGCGCTAACGGTAGAGGATTTTCTGCTGGCCCATGCCGAAGCGGAAGCGCGTGTCCTGCTGATGCGCGGCGGGCGTTAGCTTGAGCGCGAGCGGAATTGGATGCCCTGTTCCGCTCTTGTTCATCCATCGAGCAGGCTCTACACTCCCGTTGGACGAGTAGAAGAAAGACGATCATGTCGCGCATGAACTTGACCCGCCGCTTCCTGCTGATAGGACTGCTCGGGGGGGCTGGCCTATGGGCAATCCGCAGCCCAACCTCGTCAACGCCCCAGAAAAAGCCGCTGCCCTGCGATGATCCGAATGTGCGGACCGAACGGCGCGATCCGGAGCCGCCACTGGTGCATGTGCGCTGGGCGATCGGGCGCAAAGATACGCTCCACATTCTTTCAGTCCCGATGCCGTATTTCCGATACCCGCCCTCGGCCTGCGTTTCTGGCTTTCTCGATCCGAAAGACCCGAGGAATTGGGAAAAATTCGTCCATCAATTGTTTTTGAAGGTTCGTTTATCGGATTTCTCGCCCTGGATGTACCTCACCCGCAAGGAGGAAGAGAAATATCGCTTGGATGATTTGGAGATTACTCTATATTCAACCTCTGGAGCTGAGGATAAATCAGGAATTATATCAAATAGATTTCAAATATATTCAAATACATATCTTAACGATCAGCACGTAAAAGGGCAACATGAAAGCTCTCCGGGAGATTTTTATCTTGGATTTAAGCCGGATAAATATGGTCTCAAGCATTATGGTGTCATCGGTGACATGAGTCATTTTTATAAGGCGGAGTATTGGCGGGGAGTGAGGTATAGGGACGTTTATTATTCGTATAATGAGCATGGAGAGAAGGAGGTTTATATTGAGGCGGTTGCTGACCAGTTATGGAATAATTTAGATAGATACCCAGAAATGGGGGGAGATGCATCAGTTTATCACCATTTTTACAACAAAAGATTAGACGCCGTTGTTGAGCTTGGCTACACGCGCCGTCAACTTTCGGCTTGGCGAGCGATCCAAGAACGGGTCGAGGCCTTTTTGAACGCGCTTCCTATCACCGCAAATCGGAGACTATATGATGGCTGATCTCACGCAGCAGGATTTTGCCGTCCTCAATGCCTTCGTTGTCGCAGAAGACCGTATCGGTTACTGGACCTATTTAATGGAGAAGGGCGATGCCTATGCTCGCCTCGCCCTCGGGGTTGTTACCAATGAAACCTTGAATGGCTTTGTCGCCAATGAATTCTTTATGGATGCCATCGAGCATGTTGGGATTCTGCCGACGCCGGAACTGATGCAAAATGTTGGTTTAGACATAATGGAGGCAGATCGCGACGCTCGCGTTAAAGCATTGGATGAAGGCCGTTCCCTCAATCTCTCCGTCAAAGATATTCAGAAATACCATCACACCGTTTTCCTGAAGCATACGCACGATCAAATCGGCGAACGCGGTTGGACGGCGGAACTTCCCCTGCGCCGATACGTCACCGAGGCCCGCCGTACCGGCGACTGGACCGAGGCGGATCGGCAATGGCGACAGTTGTTAGAGAGCGATCCCCGATCACTATTCAACCTGGGGGCCTTGGACCTTGGCTTCGACTCAAACTGGGACGCGGTCACTTCGGCGGGGCTGTTGCCTGTCTCGGACTGGATGGCGCGGATATACGGGCAGGATCGGGCCGGTGATCTTCTGAAGGAGCCGATTCCAGAGAATGATCTAGGCGACTATGCGCATTGGGCGTATCGAACAGGGATGTCTGCGCTGAAATATCAATTCGCAGCAGATCAATCTGTCAGTAATCGCTCCCTGACATTAATCGATGGCTATACGTGGGATGAAGAACGGCAGGCTTGGGTAATGTTCAAGCGGCCCCTACCAAATTTTGCCACATCGCCAAAGAATGTCTCCGGTAAATTGGGGGCTGGGGTAAAGCCGCTATATCCAGAGTTTTTGCTGATTGAAGCATCGCCCGAAATGACCGAAACGCTCAATCGCAAGCGCCAGAACCGACAGGATTGGTTCCACCAAAAGCGCCCCAATTTTGGTAATATCCCCGTTCCGGCGACCCTTGCGTTGGTCGAGCCGGTGCCGGGAGTACCGAACGGCCCAACGTCCAGCGCTCATTCGGAAGGCGCTTTTTCCAAAAGCTCGCCGTATCCGTCACTTCCCGCGCTTGAGATTCCTGCCCTCTCAACCGGAGAACAAATAGGGATCGATTTGGCGTTTTCCCCATCACTAACTTTGGTGACGGAGGCGGGCGGGCCGCAGCGGATCGAACGCCCCCCAGCGCCCGCGCCGGACGATGCGCCGGTGACCCTGAAACAGCTTCAAGACTCGCAGGAGGCGCTGTTTCTTGATCTGCGCGTAACGATGATGAACCAGCCTGCCCCGGAAATCGACATCCTCGCGCTCCGCAAGCAGCTTAAGCGCGAAGATTATCTCGACGTGCTGTCGGGCCGAACCATTCATAGCTACCCCTAACCGTCGCTCGGCCCTACCGCCCCCTGATCCCCGCCAGCCCTTCCGGCTGGTTTTTTTATGGAGAAATCCTGATGGACAAACTGACGTATACTCTCGCAACGCCGGTCCAATTCACCGCCAGCCGCCGGGTGGAGGAACTACACTTCCACACCGAGCTGAAAATCCGCGATCTGAAAGCCTTCGACCGGGCCGATGGCCCCCTGGGGGCAACCCTTTACCTGCTTGCCGCCCTGGCCGGGGAGCCGGTGGAGTTGATTGAAGCGATTGCGGCGGAGGAATATCCGAAGCTGTTGGATTTCCTGCGCCCTTTCTGCCACCCATTCCTCGGAACTGGCGCGAGTTAAGGGCCGATATTGCCGCCGTCTTCCACTGGCAACCCTCGGAAATCGACGCGCTGACAGTGGATGATTTCTTGCTGGCCCACGGGGAAGCCGAAGCGCGCCTGGGCCTGATGCGCGGCGTGCGCTAACCGGACTAAGAGGAACGGAACGGGATGATCCGTTCCGTTCTTGTTCATCCTCAGGACAAGCTTTATACTTGCATCCAGGCTTTATAGCTCGATAGTACCCGGTATTGAATTATGATTGTGAGCGGACATGCCTTCGCGACGCGGGGCAAAAGCAAGGGGGCCAATATGGCTATGCGTCTTCTAATGTGGACTAAGAGCAATCCGATTAAGTCGTTTTTCTTGATTCTATTTTTCCCCGTTTATGGATTTATATTTTATATTGCCATTGTTATTCCGATAGGATTAGCTCGGGATTGGTATTACGAAGAATTCCCTTTTTCCACGCTTGCGGTCAGGCTGTTTGCCGAACCGGGCGAGGAGACACTGATGTTCCGCTACCGTCTCGGGGATCGGCTGCTGTATGTCCGCTCCGATGTAGCGCAGCCTGCCCGGTATTCGGGAAGAGAAGCGACACTTTGTAATCCCTTATGGGGAGAGTGTAAGGTTTTTCCTTTACGTGTTCTCATACATCGGGACCCTGAAACCAATAAAGTCTGTATTGGTCGCTATCCGGACTGCCCATCTAATCCTAATATTTCTTATAATGATTATAATGTTTTTTGGATTGAGCCTATTTAATTCGGTATTATTAGGAGTTTATTGATTGATAATGTTTGCAAAAATGATTTTCATATTTCGTCATATGGAAATTATAAGAATTACTATATCGATAGGGCTGCCGGAACAAAGGAAGATATATGCAATTTCATTAAACCCAATGGCGTTTTCGATTCCCTCTTAACCGCTATGGAGACTGGTAATTATGACAAATTCCCCCGCAACCAACAAAAGATTTCCGCTGACTAATGCCCAGAAGGCCGAAATCGACTCATTAAAGGCCGATAAAAATTGGCCCGAGATTTATCGGTGCTTGGAGACTATTGCGCGTGCCGATTTATCTATTAAGCTCTAATGTTAGCAGAGTGGAGTATCAAGAATGATTAAGCGTTTTTTGAGGTGGCCGAAGAACAATCCTGTTAAATCGTTTTTCTTGATCCTATTTTCCCCAGTTTATGGGTTTATATTTTATGTTGTCATTGTTGTTCCGATAGCATTGACTCGAGATTGGTATTACGAAAAATTCCCTTTTTCCACGCTCGCAGTCAGGCTGTTTGCCGAACCGGGCGAAGATACGCTGATGTTCCGCTACCGTCTCGAGGATCGGCTGCTGTATGTCCGCTCCGATGTCGCGATGCCTGCCCGGTATTCGGGAAGAGAGAAGGCGATTTGTAATCCCCTCTGGGGAGAGTGCAAGGTTTTTCCTTTGGAAATATTGATATATAAGCAGCCGAATACCAATAAAATCTGTATTGGTCGCTATCCAGATTGCCCGTATGCGCTTGGCGCGAATTATGATTTGAAAGGGGAGTTTTCTATTAATTCAATATATCCTAATTTAAGGGTGAAAGATTTATTCAGTAATGCTTGTTTGAAGAGTTTTCATATTTCAACATATGGAAATTATAAGAATTACTATGTCGATAGGGCTGCCGGGACAAAGGAAAACCTATGTGATTTTATTCAACCTAATGGCGTTCTCGATTCCCTCTTAACCGCGATGGAGACTGGCAACTATGACAAATTCCCCCGCAACCAACAAAAGATTCCCGCTGACTGATGCCCAGAAGGCGGAAATCGACTCATTAAAGGCCGATAAAAATTGGCCCGAGATTTATCGACGGTTAGAGGCTGGTCACCTCGAATTACCGTGCGTTTTGCCGTAGCGAGAGAAGCTCA
>NZ_NOXS01000024.1 GCF_002251735.1 Elstera cyanobacteriorum
CAACACATATAACTCCGTCACCCTCTCCAAAAATAAACCCGCTCAAGTAGGCGCAAGCCGATAGCGCAAAAAACACCGTCCTCAAGCAGCGCTACGCGCGGTAGGACAAACAAACACCGTCCTCAAGTAGCGCTACGCGCGGTAGGACAAACAAGCGCGCTCAAGTAGGCGTAAGCCGATAGCGCAAAAAAATAACGCGGGGTGGAGCAGCCCGGTAGCTCGTCAGGCTCATAACCTGAAGGCCGCAGGTTCAAATCCTGCCCCCGCAACCAAAAAAGACCAAAATCCCCGCAAATCAAACGATCTGCGGGGATTGTTATCTCTTTATTCTGGGATCGGTGGAACTGCGGGTAGAGGCTGCTGCCGACCGCTCTATTTGGGGGCGGGGGCAGCAGATATCGCAGGATTAAATCCGCGCCACCACGCTTTTCAGTTTGCAGTAGCTGCGCAAGCCTTCCATGCCCTTTTCGCNTGCCGCTAATCTCATTCAGAGATCAGCGGCTTTCTCATTTTAACCTGAGGCCATTCAGGCTGGATGACCGACTTCAGCCGAATTCGAAAGAGCTGACACCGAAGACCCGGGAGACCGGCGGCGCGCTGTTGGCGC
Organism: Elstera cyanobacteriorum; assembly: GCF_002251735.1. NCBI lineage: Bacteria > Pseudomonadati > Pseudomonadota > Alphaproteobacteria > Rhodospirillales > Rhodospirillaceae > Elstera > Elstera cyanobacteriorum. The sequence continues at coordinate 608 of NZ_NOXS01000024.1, forward strand.
CGAGCACCATGCGAGCACAGCCGAAGGATTGACGCCAGCCACGCGCCTCGACGAGGTGTTGGGCAGGCCGGTTTGGTTCCGGCACGTCCAGCGCTACCGGGGCGCCAGCGATGGCGGCGAGCAGGGTTTCTAGCAGGCGACCGGCGTCTTCCGCACTGTCGGCATAGAGCGGTCCGATCTTGTAGCCGCTGTGGCAGGGGCGGGCAAAGCCATAGCCGCTGATCGCCCCGCTTTCCGACCGCACGGCAAAGCCCTTGCCGCCGGGCACCGTTAGCCAGCGACGCATGAAATCGGCGCGGTCGAGACCAGAGACCGCTGCGTCGTACCCTAGCACCGCGTCCCACCCGATCCGGTCCAGCGCCACCGCGCCTGCATCGGCTTGCCCCTGGGCGATGTCTTCATAGCGCAGGTCGCGATAGAGCAGCGTGAACCCATCGGCAGCATAGACGGGGGCCATGTTGAAGACGCCGTCCAGGCCGATGGGCGCCCCCGGCTTTAAGCGGGTTCGATGGCGGCGGAGGATGTCTTGCCAGAAGGGGCGTCCCAGCCCCTGACGGCGCAGGTCGCGGCGCAGGATATAGAGGCCCAAGAACCCGGCGGTGCCGCCATAGGCGATGATGCTGGCCCCACCCGCGAGAGCGCCATCCTGGCGCAGCGCTATAAAGGCGCCGGGATCATAACCCCAGGCGACATCGATATCGGCAAGGCCGGGATTCCATCCTTCTTCTGCCGCCCAGTCCCCGAGTTGATCGGCTTCGGCGCGCGTCATCGGCGCGATTTCATACCCTGGCGGAAAGCCCTCGATCCTTGTCATGCGCTGGTAGGCTCCCGGAAAAGACAGAGTCTTTATGCATCTGCAAGGTAGCCAATCATGCCAGTCGAAAACAGGGGGAGGATATCGGGCTTTCGCTGCGGCGGGTTGGCGCGATACAGGCTATGGTGCCCGAATGCGCCACCGCCCCCTTGTGACCCTCATCGTTCCTGGCTTTGATGTTGCGCCTTACGCGCCGGAGGCCCTCGCCTCGTTGCAGGCGCAGACCCTGACCAACTGGGTTGCGATCCTCGTCGACGACGCCTCCAGCGACGCGACCGGCGCGATCTTCGAGCGCGCTGCGGCGGCTGATCCGCGGTTCCGCGCCGTGCGGCTTTCCCGGTGCGGCGGTCTGGGGGCCGCGCGCAATATTGGCCTGGGTCACGTTGAGACGCCCTATGTCGGCTTTCTCGATGCCGACGATGTGCTGATGCCGGGGGCGCTCGCGCGCCTCGTCGGCATGCTTGAGGCGAGCGGTAGCGATTTCGTACTCGGCGCCTATGTGCGGCTGCGCCCCAACGCGGACGGCGGTTATTCGGCGGGCGAGGTGCAGCCCTGGATCGCGGCAGCGACGGCGCCGGAGCGCATCGGCACGACGATTGACGCGCACCCCGAGGCCTCCGCGAATATCGTGGCTTGGTCCAAGGTCAGTCGGCATGATTTTTGGGTCCGCCACGGTCTGCGCTTCCCCGAGGGGAAGCTTTATGAGGACCAAATCGTCGCCCAGACCATGTATGCGCGCGCCCGTCGCTTCGATGTCGTCCCCGATGTGATCGTGCAGTGGCGGGTGCGGGCTGATGGCTCGTCGATCACCCAGCGCGAGGCGCAGCTTGACGTGCTGCGCGATTGTCTGGAGGCGATGGAGGCCGGGCTGTGCGTCTTGGAGACGACGGGGCATGCGTTGGCCGCCCAAGTGCGCGTCCGCACGATCTTGACGATGGATCTGCCGCGCCTGAGCCAAATCGCGCGGGATCATCCGTCTGGTGCTTACCGCTACGCGCTCGGCCAATTCGCGCGGGGCATGGCGGACCGCGCCGTCGCCGCCCGGATCGGGCTACCCCCTGAGGCTGAGACGGCTTTGACCGAGGCCTGCGGCTGGTAATACCTGCCCGAGACAGGTGACCGACTTTATCGAGCACCTTCGAGCGTCAGGTGCGGCTGGGCTGTCCGCATGTCCGCCGGAAACGCGGAGTGTGCGAGGCGCCGGTGCCAGAACACTGCCGTCGGCCAGCGGGTTTCCGCGCGGTAATGTTGGGCAAGGGTGGCGCGGTAGTGGCTGAATTCCCCCTGCACCAAGGTCTCATAGCGGGCGCGCGCGGTATCGGCTTTGCCGTCCAAGCAGTCGAGCGCGGCATAGGCGGCGAAGCAGCCGGAGCGGAGGGCCTTGGCGATGCCTTGCGAGGAGAGCGGCTCGAACGTGCAGGCGGCGTCCCCCGCCGCGATCCAATCGGGACCGGTGAGGGGGGAAATCACGCTGGAAGAGGCTGAACAGGTATGGGTGCCGAGGAGGGTTGCGCCTTGACTCAATCCGGCCGCGATGAGGGTGGTTTTGCCCAAGCGCGCCGCCCAATCGGGGCTGTCGCGGAAACTTTGGCGCAGCAGATCGGCATCGGTCAGAAAGCCGATGGTTCGCCCGCCGCGGGGGGGTGCGGCGGCGTACCACCAGCCCTCTGGCGTGGCTTCGAGCAGAAACCGGTGGTCGCCCGGCGTCTCTTCCCGATAGAAAGCGAGATGGGCGGCCAGCCGGTCGCTTACTTGGGGTTTCGCCCCAACGGCCCCTAAAAAACCGCGCCGCCGCCCGGTAGCCCAGATGGTGAAACCGGCGTCGAGGGGCGGGCGGTGTGCGATGGATAATCGCCAGCCGCCGCCCGGTAGCGGTTGGGCAGTGGTGACGCGGGCTTTCTGGTCCAGCTTAGCCCCGCGTTCGGCGGCGGCGTGCGCGAGCAATTGATCGAAGCGGTTGCGGTCGAGGTGCCAGTCACCGCCCTGTGCCGCGAACAGGGCATTGCGTTCAGCCACCCGGTCACTGCCCCAGAGCAGCGCGAGGCCCGGGGCGGGGACGGCAGCCGGGGCCACCGCCGCCGCCACGCCCAACTGCCGGAGCATTTCGGCCCCGGCGGCGGGTAGCACTTCCCCCGGCCTGAACCGGGGGGCGTCACCGGCGTCGAGCAGCCGAACCGTCAAACCAGGGGCGTGCGCCCTGAGCGCCAGCGCCGCCGCCGATCCCGCAGGACCGGCGCCGACGATGGCGATATCGACCCGGTCGGTCACACCGACTGCCGGACAGCGTAGAAGGAGGCGACGACCCCGGCGGGGTTCACCGTCCCCGGCGAACTGCCCGAATGGGGGATAACGCGGGTGATGGAGCCGATCAGCGCCGGGGTTTGCAGCGTCGGGCTGCTATTCGGCCAGACGGGCACGGCAAGGGCGAAATAATCGTAGATCCATTCCTCGCCATTGACGACGCCCGACCCGCGAAAGCGCGTCGGTTCCGCCGACCCGAAGCCGAACCCGCCGTACAGCGCCAACTGCCAGCCGGGGCCGCCGATGGTGCCGGTCAGCGATCCGGCGGCATCTTGGGCGATGACTAACGTGCCGCGCCCAAATTCCAGATCGTTGAAATCGGTGGCAAGATTGGGATCGTTCAGCAGGCTGCGATAAGCCCAGGTGCCGATAAAGGGATTGAGCGGGGCAGTCATGGCGTATCCTTTCCACGTTCGACGCCGATGAAGCGCGGCTGATCGAGTTGAGGGCTGTTGAGCACATCGGGCGGCAGGGTGGGGTTGAGGACGACGAAGCTAAGGCCGGTCCAGCCCGTCACCATTTTCAAATCGCCCGCGCTGGTTTGCGGAATGCCGCGCGACCAGTTGAGGGCGCTGGTGGTTTGAAGATTGCCGCTGCCGTCGTCGATTAATTCGGCCACTTGCAGCGGGCGATGGGCGGGCCACCACATGGTTTCCCAGGTCTTTTGTTCGCGCGCCATCACCGGATCGGCTGGATTGGTCGGGTCGATCTGGTTCCACATCTCATAGGTGATGTTGATGGTCTGGGTGGTGCATTCGTTGAAATCCGCCTGCCAGGGCAGGGCGCTGGTCTTGGTTAGATCGCCCGGTTGCAGGCCCACGGCGTAATTACTGTCCTGGGACAGATCGTCTTCCGCATAGCCGATATAGGTCATAGGGTTGACGGTGCCCCGGCGGGCATTGGCTTGGGCGGCGGTTTCCGCGAAGCTGGCGAAGGTCGGGTCGGCCTTCAGCCGGTATGGTTCGTACCAAACGCCGGGGTTGCGGATGATCCAGCAGACCTCCGCCCCCGGGAAAAACGCCCCGCCGAGCATATTGCTGAGCACACCTTGGTCGAGCTGCCGTCCGGTAACAATCGGCCCGCGCGGGTAGGGCTGCCACGGATTGACCGCAGCCGCCGGAACGAAGCCCGCCGTTACCTCGTTGATGAATTTCCCTTCCGCCCATTGCCGCAGCAGATAAAGCTGCAGGTCGGTCAGGCGCAGGAACTTCGACGGTGTGTCATTATACTTGGGATTATCGCCCGCCAGCAGCGGCATCAGCGGCAGATGGTAGGTGCGCGTGGTGGGATCGCCCTGGACGCGGAAGACGTTTTCCTCCCCCGGACGGCGCAGCACATCGAATAGAAACTGCCGCATCGGCCCATAGGGATCGTTGAGCGCCGCTAGTTCCGCCGCTTCAAACGCCTGCACCAGCAGCCTGCCGGAACGGAATTCCGTCAGGACGCGGGCGATGGCATCGACCAAATGTTCATTCGGATCGGCGGGTTTGGCGGCCTTATTCTCCGCCCGCCGCGCCAGCAACCGGGTGACGGCCTGGGGCGGCACCAGCAGGGTGTGAACGGCATCGCGCAGGGTTTGCCCGGCTTTTTCATAGGCTTCTGTCGGCGCCTGATGCAGTTTTTGCCAGCGCTTTAAGTAAGCGTCCGGCGTTTCTTCCGGTTTCAGCGGCGCGACCGTCTGAACGAAATCGGCAAACGCCTGATTGAGTTTGACGATCAATCCGTCGAGATCGGCCCCATCCGGCGCATCCCGTTCCCGCCGCATCAGGGCCGGTTCCAGCGCTTCCGCGCCGAGGGTGCCGAGCGAATGGCTGTAGAGGGCCAACTCCTTGCGGCGCTTCAATTGCCCCGGCGACAGGAAAGGCTGTTCGCCCAGCCGGTAGGGATCGAAGGTGCCGCGCTGCGATTGGTCGTGCGGCATATTCGATTGCAGCAGGATATTACTGACCCAATTGAATTCATTGGGACGGAACAAAATCGGCCAGATATCGCGCCAGAACCACGGTTTATAGTCCGGGTTCCATTCCAGCCTGCCGTCGCGCCAGAAGCTCAATTCCCCTTCGTTGTGGGGATCGATGCGTTGCGGGTCTTTGAACGTGCCCGCCGTGCCGTAGAGATCGGGGCGATAGGCGAATTGTTGGACCGCGACATCCTCGATCACCTCATCAAGCGTGATCATATCCAGCATTTCCGGCGCATAGCGCGGATAGCCGCTGATCACCCAGGCGGGATATTCGACGTCGATAAAGCGGGTGCTCTGCACGTCTTCCGAAAACATCACCAGCCGCGCCGTGACCGAGCCATCGGCGGTATCGTCGAACCAGCCGTCGGTATTGGCGTAATTATCGATGCGCGGTTGACCGACGCCGCTTTTGTAGCTGCCGGAATTGCCGAAACCGCCGAGGACGAGCAGTCGCCCGTCGTCATCGACCAGCGCCGTGCCGAGCGTGTCGATATCCTTCGGCCAGAGGCCTTTCGGTGGAAAGGTGGTGGCATAGCCGGGGTTGCCGTCGCGGCTAAACTCCGCCCGGCGCCGGTCGCGCAGGTTCACGATCTGCGGGCCGGGGTCGATGATCAACTGCTGGCGGGCGTTCGGGTCGGTAATATCGGCATTGCGGCGCGGATGGTCCGCCGGATAGCCGGTTTCGCCGGAAAGCCCGCGAAATTCGTACCAGACCGCCTTTTTATTGGCGACATGGACCTGCCAGATAATATCGACCAGCGTGCCGCTATTGCCGCCGCCCTTGATCCGGTCGCCGATTTTCAGCACCCGACCGTCCGGGTGCTCGTCGTCGTAGACATAGAGTTGGAAGCGGGCGGCCTGGCGCTTGATGCGGCCTTCGGCATCTTTGAAGGTCGAAACCGGGATGTCCTTCAGCCCATCGGGCGTGCGCTTCGGGTTGCCAAGCGCGTCGCACTCGATGGGGCGGGCGGCGGGATGTTCGGGGGCAATATAAAACTCGTCGGGACTATTCCCCAGTCGGGCGATGCCGATAGCGGGGTGAATCTGATACCGGGGGGTGGTGGCCATTCGGGTTCCCTCGCGCTCAGGCAGAGCACTCCCTTACCAAGGGCGTGCTCTGCGGCGGCCTTAATCGTGGAAGTTCAGCGATACGCCGTCGAGGCGCAGCAATTCCTTGTCTTCCTGATAATCCGCGCCGATCACCACCAGGGTCAGGGTGATCTGCGCCGCGCCAGCGTCGATCAGCCGTCGGACGGTCTGGGTGACATCGATCCGGTGATTGCGCGGGGTATTCATCGTCCGATTGCGCGGATCGCTGGCGCGGTCCTGCACCCGGCCCTGAACGCTGGGAATATCGCAATGCCCCGGCCCGCCGTAGCAGGGGCCGTGACCGAAGACGGCGAGATACCCGGCATAGCCGGTATCGGGGCGCAGTGGCGTACTGGCGTCGGCCTGCGGATTGTTCAAAAAGACCCGGATGAAGCAGGAGCGCGGGAGCTGCGGCACGCGGTGCAACCGCACCTCCGCCGATCCGAAGCCCGCCTTGACCGCCGCCGGGACCGGAATTTCCTTGGACCGGAACCGCCCAACCGGCGCGGTCAGCCCGACCGGGACGATATGGGTGCTTTTGACATATTCATAGCCGAAGCGATGAATATCGAGCGTGTTCTGCACCGTATACCCCCAGGGGGTCATCACCGCATCCAGGTTTTGCGGCAGGCTGTCCGGGTGGGTCTGCTGCCATTCCCACCAGATGCGGTCGATGTTGGAATGCACCGGCCAAAAGACGGGATCGTAGGAGGCCGTCAGATTGCTGAACATATCGCCGAACTGCGGCTGGCTATACAGGTCTTCCCGCTTGTGGAAGCGTCGCCCCGAAACCCGCACGCCCGAAGGCGTATTGGGGTCGTACTGCGGGTTCATCCCCCCGGTCCAGATATGCATCGTGTTATGCGGGTTCTGGTCGAGGAAGCCGAAGCTGTCGTTGTAAAGACTGCCGCCGCCAAAATCGCGGTAGGTGCGCAGGCTTAGAATTTGGCGAATATCGTCAGCGGTCGGGTAATGGTAGTGGATGGCCTGATTGATCGTTTTGCCGTTGTATTCGCCGGGGTAACGCAGGGGATACCACAGCGAATTGGCTTCCAGCAGCACATCAAGGAAGGCCGGGCGCAGCGGGTTAGTAGAATAATCCACCCCGGTTGCCGCCGTCACCGCCGCGAAGAAGGTATCCTGGCTATAGAAGGTCTGGCCGACCATCGGCTGTAGCGCTTTCGCCTGCTCGGCGGGCAGCCCGGCCTTCACGAGCTCCGGCAGCGCGGCTTCGGTCAGGAAGCACATGAAGGACTGCGGGATGCGTTGACCCGTCTCCGGCTGTTCCGGGTGATAGGCCGCCATCGTGAAATCCCAGTAGGGCATGGTCACATCGGGGCAGATCGCCTGCAACGCCTGCTCGAACTCATAAAGATAGACGCGGTGCCACGGTAGGAAACGTTCCCAGCCGTGCTGGCAATGGTTCTGGTGGATCAGCGCGAGGTTATTGTAGTTGCGCGCATCCTCCGTCCATTTGTTCAGCTCATAGAGCCCTCGGAAGGCAAGGCGCAGCCGCTCAATCTGCCAGTCGCTCATGCAGTCGAGGTTCATGCGCTGCACGGGTTCGCCACGCTCGTAATGATAGGCGTTGGGATCGCCGGTTAGCAGGCCGAAGACCGGTCCCGCCAGCCCGACGACCTCGACGCGCGGCATTGCCTCGCCATCCTCAATCTCGGTGCTCAGGCTGGCCCGGCTTTCGCCAGGACATCCATCATCGATCCATTGCGCCACGGTGGCGATTTCTGCTGCTGTCAGGGCGATGCCGCCCCACGGCAGGCGGGGGTATTGCGCGCCGTCGAAGGGGGCTTCGCCCTTAAGCCCTTTGATGAGGGCCGAGCGGGCGGAGCGTGACGCCCCGCCTTTCACCGGATTGCCGCAGCACGTCAGCTCAACTTCTGGCGCGATCAGCGGCAGATCGAAAAGTTTGGCGTCCAGCAGCGCCGCGCGGTCCAGCGTCCAGAAGGCTTTCAAGCCGCCGTGATCGGCCACGGTGCCATTGGCCGCCTTTGCCAGCAGCGCCTGAACATCCGCATAGAAAACCGGTGCGTCGAGCAGGGTCTCAGTGGTGGGCATGGCTCAGGCCCCCCTTACCGTCGGGAATACCGATGGTGACGTTCTGCATCATGCCTTGGTCTTCATGGTCGAGGATGTGGCAGTGCAGAACAAACTCGCCGATATAGCGCTGATAGCGGGTGCGGATGACGATGCGGTAGTAATCCTTCGGCGGATTGGTCAATTGGCCCGGATTAAGGTTGGTCTTGACGAAGATCGTATCCTTCCACGCGCCGCTTAGGCCCGCGAATTGATTGTCGCCATCGGCCTCGGTCACGCCGGGCAGGCTGACGTCCTTACCATTCGGATCATAAACCCCGACGATCTGGAACGGGTTCACATGAATATGGAAGGGGTGGCTGACGCTGTAGGAGCGCAGTTCCCATTGTTGGGTCGCGCCGAGCAACAGATTGCGGTCCGACCGGGTAGGGTCGTAGGGAGCGGCGCCTTTCGGCACCAGATAATCGGCATAGGGAATGACGTCGAAGCTATTGCCGACCGCGAACTGCGTCGCGTTGGCATCGCCGGTGCCGATGAAGAACACCAATTCTTCCAGCTTCTGGCCGGAAGCCTTCACCTCTTCCTCCGTCACGGTCGGGTGCGGGACGAAGCGGGTCAGCTTCGGCGTCGGCTTGCCGTCCTTATCCTTGGCATTCAGGTCGGCGACGACTTCCTCCACCACGTCGGCGGGCATATGCGCCTTGGCCGATTTGGTGAGTTCTTCCACTAGCACCTTGGTCACATCCGCCGGGGCGATCTTCTTGCTGCCGCCGACCGAGACGAAGCCAAGGAAATTCACCGGTTCGTCTTGATTGGACACGCTGCCCGCCTTCGGCGTCGCGGGTTCCATCAAGCAATAAACGCCGCTTTCGGGAAAGACGGTCAGCAGATCGAAACGATAGCCAGGCTGAAGGGTTACATTCGTGCTGGTGAACGTATCCTTCATGGTCAGACCATCGGCGGCGGCGACCTGATAGGGCACCTCAAAGCCAGAACAGATCTGCTTCAGGAAGGTCGGCAGGGTCGCCTTGGTGGGCTGCGTCGGTGCGCCATTCACTGCGTTGAAGTTCGCCCGCACGATCTGCAGGTTGATGGTATCGCGCACCCCGGCGTGGATCGTGCGCCAGCGTTCGACTTGCCCGGCTTCGAGGCCCAAGAACGTCGGCAGCACGGTGCCGTTGATGCTGGTCCAGCGGCCCGACTGTTGCCAGGTGCCGGGGCCGAACTGATTGTAGCTTTCAATCACGCCGGTTTCGCCGGGTTTGCAGCTCCAATCGATCGTGCCGTCTTTATTGTACTTCAGCTTCCCCTCGGTGCCGGTGCAGGCATATTGGATCTGCTGGAAGACCAGAGTGCGGTCGGGGAAAGGTTTGGCGTCCGCCCCGGCGGAGACCAGCAGCGTATCGAGATCGCCATTGGTCGCCCCGACGCTGCCCGCCTTGCCCTGGGGCTTGCGGTCGCCCTTGATGATCAGCGCGCCCGCCATGCCGCTCGACACCTGGAGGGCGGTAGAGCCGTGGCGATGCGGATGGTACCAAAACGTGCCGGCCGGATGATCGGCGGGAATATTATATTCGTATTGGAACTTCACGCCGGGGTTCAGCGACAGCAGCACATTGTCGCTATTGCCGGTCGGGCTGACCCATAGACCGTGGGAATGAAGATTGGTGCCGTTGAAGCAATGGGGGCTGTCGGGCGTGCCGCTGGCGTTATTGCAGCTCGGATCGTCGGGAAGCTGGTTATCCAGTGAGACACGCACGGTATCACCCGGCGCCGCTTCGATCAGCGGAGCGATGAAGGGGGATTTGCTGTCGGTATCGCCGACATAGCTGCGCAGACGGACCTTCTGATAGGTATCCGTCGTTGGGTCGTAGATATCGCCTTCGGTATATTTGATGGCAAGGTCATACGCCCGTTCGGTCCCGGTGTGGGGCTTGCCCGTCGGCAGGGCGTAATTCATCTTCGGGGCGGGCAGCGGCGTCTGCTTCAGCAGCGGCGGATTGAGAAAGCTGCGCTGGGCAGGTTGCTGCGCGTGCGCGCCACCAAACCCCAGGGCGATCACCGCCGCGCCCGCCAGAACCGCCGAGACCCGCCAACCGGGGGTCTGCGTGATCAAATTTCGCCGCATGAGACACCTTTCCCATATATAAATATGCTTATAAGGCGCGATATCCTTTGACGATCGCATCGTATTTAAATACATAATAAGCAGGTTTGCGCAATTTTAAATTTAATCAGTCACAAAGGTTTAAAATTTTAAAAAAGAAGTCATGCTATAAGCACACGCATAATAATATTGGGTTGGTGCCGATAAAAAGATCAATCCTGACAGGATGAGGAGAAGCATCATGACGTTGCGTCCGTCGGCGCTGCAAATTCTTCTCCTGATGGTGGCCGCGGCGGGTTGGGGGGTGCTCTGGCATAGGGGGGGGCATCTCGCGCTGCCTGGGCAATGCGGGATTAGCTTTCATCATTGGCTAGATTGGGGATGGGACGCGCTGGCCCTGCTGATGCTGCTGAACCCGCCCGGGCCAATGCTGATGATGTGGGGGATCATGGTTGCGGCGATGATGGCGCCGCTGCTGGCCGCCCCGCTTAGCGCCGGGCGGTGGCGCGACGGTTTGGCGTTTGTGGGGATCTATTTCACGCTCTGGCTGATCGTGGGTGTGGGGGTGATGGTCTTTGCCCTCGCCCTATCGCTGCTGCCGGGCGCGCCGCTAGCCTATGGGTTGTTGATCGCCGGGCTGTGGCAGATAACCGCCTTGAAACAGCGCAGCCTGCGCCGCTGCCATGCCCACGGGCGGGACGGTGCCGTGGGCTTCACCCTCGCCTGCATCGGCGCCTGCTGGCCCTGGATGCTGCTGCCCCTGCTGGTGCCCGACAGGATGCATTTTATCGCCATGTTTGCGGCCACACTGTTGATGGCGGCGGAACGCAGTTTAGGGAGGGTGCGTTCTCTGAAAATTGGCTCGGTGAACAATAGAAAATTTTATTTTTAAATAAGATTGTAGCGGAGTCATTTATGGGGTCCGCACGGCGGCGCCATTCCAAAAGGCCACGTCTTAAGGCTGGCGAGAATAATATGTCGCGTGTTCGGGGGGAGCCTTCCCCATGTGCCGTTCGCGATACCAACCGGCTGCGTTGCGTCTCCCGGCTGGCTGGGTAAGACTTGGCGACACGCTGCACAGGTGGACCTAGTGGCCCTTCTCGTGTCCTTGCGCGCTTTCATCGGCCCAGAGACAGGCGTAGCGGATAACCGATCCCCGTTCGAGTCCGACAGGAATCTAGTGGGGCTACCGGCGGCCAACAGCTCAATATCGGCGAGGAAATGCTTCGGCGTATCAGCCGCCATGAAAGCTTGCTGGTCGAGCAGCTTTAGTCGCTTGTATTCCTCGACAGAAAGAAAACCGTTTATGGCTTCCAATCCCTAAAACGCTCATTTTTTTAGTAAACTGGTGCCGGCTCGCGGAATTGAACCGCGGACCTACTGATTACGAATCAGTTGCTCTACCCCTGAGCTAAGCCGGCAACCGGGCCTTGGGGAAACCCCACAGGCGATGCGGGCCGCACACTAGCTTTGGTCAGGGGGCTTGGCAAGAGCGAAATCTCGGCGACTCCCGTCTAATTGCACTGTCGGTCGCGTGGCGTTTCGCAGGCTCCGATAACCCCGGTCGGAGGTCGCCGTCCTTGCGAGCCGTTAACGCGCGTCGTCTTCCGATAACAGGTTGACGCCGCCGATCCGCCAACCGGGGCCGATGGCATCGATCCGCGTTAGTGATAGCGGGTCGATGCAGAACCCCAGGCTGGCGGCCAGCGGCGGCGGCTGACGGCCCTCGGTCAAGGCTAGCGCCAGGGCGGCGCGGATTGTTCCGGCGTGGGCGACGAGGATGAGATCAAGGCCTGTATGCTCGGTCGTCAAATCCCGGATTGCGGCGGCGGTGCGGGCGAACTGCGCGGCGTAGCTTTCGCCGCCGGGCGGGGCCTTATAGACCGGATCGTCCCAATAAGCGCGATAGGCGGCCTCTCCGCTGTCCCACAAATCGGCGTGGCGCTGGCTGGTCCAGGCGCCGAAATCCTGTTCCGTTAGGGCCGGTATCAGGAGGGGGCGAACATGGGTAAGGGCCTTCACCGTTTGCACGGCGCGGCGGGTGGGGGAGGCGATCCAGAGTGCCCGCGCGGGCAGGCGGCGATGCAGCGTGGCAAGGCGGGCGGCACCCGATACATCGGCCTCGGCGTCGGCATCGGGAATACGGCCCTCGGTTTGGGCGGCGGTGGGGGCGTGGCGCAGCCACCAGAAGCGGGTTGTGTCGGTCATTGCAGGCTCAAAAGACAAAGAAGGGTGATTTCAGCAATTTGTTGGCTGCCGCCGAGGGTATCGCCGGTGACGCCTTGGATTTGACGGCGGCACAGGCGGTGCATTGCCCACCAGACAAGGCCGAGGGCAAGGGCGACCGCCAGCGTAGCGGTTATTCCCTCCAGAAGAAGCGGCAGCAGCAGGCTCGGTACGGCGGCGCGTAGGCTGACCGGCAGCGCATCGGTTGCTGCGACGGCGGCGGTCAGCCCGCCCCCCTCCTCTGCGCGGCGGGCGGCGGGCAGGCCGATCCTAAGGGCGGACGGCAGCCAGCGCGACGCGCCTTGAGCGATAGCGAGCAGCGCCGGGGCGGCGGCAGGCGGTGTGGCGGCAAGCAGCCCGGCGCGGATCAGCAGCGACAGCACTAGCGCGGCGCCGCCATAGGTACCGAGGCGGCTGTCGCGCATAATCTCCAGCTTGCGGTCACGGGTCAGGCCGCCGCCGAACCCATCGGCCATATCGGCCAGCCCATCTTCGTGCAGGGCGCCGGTTAGGGCCATTTGCGCCGCCAGCGCCAGCCCGGCGGCGGCAAGCGCGGGCAGGCCAGCGGCCGAAAGCCCCCAAAACAGCCCGCCCGTTACCGCACCGATGGCGGCGCCGATCACGGGGAAGCAGTCCCCCGCCGCAGCGATCTCGGCGGCTGTCGGGGGTGGATCGAGCCGCACCGGAATCCGGGTGAGGAACAGCACGGCAAGGGCGAGGCGGCGGGGCAGGGACGGTACTGTCATGGTGACAAAACAAGTGGCGGACAATCGGGCACATGGCAATCGCTTCCGTTTCCGCCCAAGGTGCCGCCGCCTTTGGCTTTTTCGGTGCGTTGCGCGCTTGTGGTTGTGCGCTAGCCCGGCTATAGGGGCAAGGCCCGCAGTCGAGATTTGGGAAAGGTCCCTTCGCATGAGTTCCACCCCGTCGTCCGGTCGTCCCGCCAACGATACGCCCGCCCCCGATGCGCCGGTGACGCTGCAGGAACTGCGCGATTTGTTCGGCAAGCTGCCGGGGCCCGATCTGGGCGCGGCGAGCGCGGTGGCGACGCGCGAGGCGCAATTGACCAAACCGGCGGGCTCGCTTGGGCGGCTTGAAGACCTCAGCCAGTGGATGGCGGCGTGGCAGGGGCGCGCGACGCCGAAGCTGACCCGGCCGCGCGTTGCGGTTTTCGTCGCCAACCACGGGATCGCCGATCGCGGCGTTTCGGCCTATCCGGCCAGCGTGACCAAGCAGATGGTTGAAAATTTCATCCAGGGTGGCGCGGCGATCAACCAGCTTTGCACGCTGATCGACGCCGATCTGCGGGTGTACGAGCTTGATCTCGATGCCCCCACGCAGGATTTCGTCGATGCGCCCGCGATGGACGAGGCGGACTGTGCCCGGGCGATGGCCTACGGCATGATGGCCGTGGAGCAGGGCATCGACGTGCTCTGCCTCGGCGAAATGGGCATCGGTAATACCACGGTGGCGGCGGCGCTCTGTCATGGGCTGTACGGCGGCACGGCAGAAGACTGGACCGGGCCGGGAACCGGTGTGGCGGGCGATGCGCTGGCGATGAAGCGGCAGGTTGTGCAGGCGGGCGTCGCCCGGCACCGCGACCGGCTGACGGCGGCGGGCGTGGCGGATGATCCGATGCAATGGCTGGCCGCCGTCGGCGGGCTTGAGATTGCGGCGATCTGCGGTGCCATTCTGGCGGCGCGCATGGGCCGGACCCCCGTTCTACTTGACGGCTATGTGGTAACGGCGGCAGCGGCAGTGCTGCATAAGATCGACCCGCGCGCGCTCGATCATTGTCAGGTCGCCCATCTGTCCGCCGAACCCGCGCACCGGCTGCTGTGCGAGAAGATCGGCAAGAAACCGATTCTCGACCTCGGCATGCGGCTGGGCGAGGGCAGCGGCGCGGCCTTGGCGGTCACGGTTCTGAAGGCAGCGGTCGAGTGCCATACCGGTATGGCGACCTTCGAGCAGGCGGGCGTTTCCGGCCCAGTATAAAAAGCAGAAAATTTATCTGCGTCTGTCGAAATCGGGCAGGCTCGCGGCTCATGGGGGTGAGGGGAGCGTTCCTCTCCACCCCGACCGACGATTGGGGTGATCGATACCAACGGGAGACGATCCGATGCAGTATATGATCATTTTCAGCGAAACCGACGCCCAGTTCGCCCAGCGCACCGATCCTGTCCAAAGCGGCAGCTATTGGGGGGCGTGGGGGGCCTATGTTGGCGCCCTGCAAGCCTCTGGCATCGTTGTCGGCGGGCATGGCTTGCAGCCGCCCCATACGGCGACGACCGTGCGGGTGCGCGACGGGAAGCGCCAGGTGCAGGACGGGCCGTTCGCCGACTCGAAGGAACAGTTGGCGGGCTATTTTGTCGTCGATGTTCCCGATCTCGATGTGGCGTTGGAATGGGCGGCGCGCGCCCCGTCCGCCAGCTATGCCTCGGTCGAAGTGCGGCCGGTTCTACCGCCGATGCCCGCCCCCGGCGCGTAAGGCGGCCCGATATGGAGGCGCAGCGCACGGCGGAAACGGTCGCCCGCGCCTCCTATGGCCGTCTCGTCGCGCTGCTGGCGATCCGCAGTCGTGATATTGCCGCGGCGGAAGATGCGCTAGCCGAAGCCTTTCGGACTGCGCTGGAGCTTTGGCCGGTTCAGGGGGTGCCGGACCGGCCCGAGGCTTGGCTGCTAACGGCGGCGCGGCGGCATCTTGGGCATAGTTACCGGCACTCCCAAGTGCAGGCTGGGGCGGCGGCGACTCTTGACCTCTTAGCGGAAGAACGGGCGGAGGCCACGGAAGCGTTTCCCGATTCGCGGCTGAAACTGCTGTTTGTTTGCGCCCATCCGGCCATCGACCCGGCGGTGCATACGCCGCTGATGCTGCAAACCGTGCTGGGGCTGGACGCGGCGCGGATCGGCGCGGCTTTCCTGGTGCCGCCCGCCACGATGGGCCAGCGCCTTGTGCGTGCCAAAAGCAAAATCCGCGACGCGGGCATCCGCTTTGACGTGCCCGAGGCGCCCGACCTGCCCGCGCGGCTCGATGCCGTTCTGGCCGCCGTCTATGCCGCCTATGGCTCGGCCTGGGAAGCACAGCCCGGCACAGCGGTCGGGCTTGCCGAAGAAGCGCTTTATCTCGCCCGTTTGCTTACCGCGCTTCTGCCAGAGGAGCCGGAGGCGCTGGGCTTGCTGGCCCTAATCCGTTACTGCGATGCGCGCGCGGCGGCCCGGCGCGATGGGGCGGGGCGCTTTGTCCCGCTGGCAGATCAGGAGACGGCGCTTTGGTCGCGCCCAGCCTTGATCGAGGCGGAGGAGGCTTTGACCCGCGCCGCCCGGTTGCGACGGTTCGGGCGGTTTCAGACGGAAGCCGCAATCCAATCCTTTCACTGTCAGCGGCGGCTGGGGGCGGCGGTGCCGCTGACGGCCCTGGTCGCGCTCTATGACGTTTTGATGCAGATGGCCCCCTCGGTCGGCGCGGCGGTGGCGCGGGCGGCGGCGGTTGGGGAGGCCTATGGGCCGGAAGCCGGATTGGCGCAACTTGCCGCGCTCGACCCGGCAGAGGTTGCCGCCTATCAACCCTTCTGGGCGGCACGCGCCCATCTGTTGCGCTTAGCGGGCGACGGGGAGGCCGCCCGGGCCGCCTTCGACCAAGCTATTGCCTTTTCTGTCGATCCCTCCGTCCGGGCATATCTGGAAGATCAGCGTTCGGCGTGCGGTTAACATGGCTGCCCTGCGTTGCTGCGTCGCAGCATGGCTTGACTTTCCCGCGCAGAAAGGTCAGCTTCTCGCCCACATATTGGCAGCGCGTGACCGCTCGCGATTCTGTCGGCCCTTGCATTAAGGGTGCGACGCTTAGAGCGACCTGCCTCTCTCCTCCCGATAGGGCGACCCGGACACGCGGGGGGCGTCTTGATCCCCGCGCTGCCTCCTGGCCTCACTGATAGGCCGGGCCGCGCCCGTTTTGACGAGTTTTTAATGACAACTTTTGCTGACCTGGGTCTTTCCCAGGCCCTTCTCGCTTCTTTGGCGCAAGAAGGTTACGAAACGCCGACCCCGATCCAGGCCGGGGCGATTCCGACCCTGTTGGCGGGTAAGGATTTGCTGGGGATTGCCCAGACCGGTACCGGCAAGACGGCGGCTTTCGCCCTGCCGATCCTGCATCAACTCAGCCAATCGAAAATCCGCCCGTTCAAGCGCACCTGCCGTACGCTGATCCTCAGCCCGACGCGCGAGCTTGCCGGTCAGATTGCCGATAATATCCGCCTCTATGGCCGCAACCTGCCGCTGACCACCGCCGTTGTGTTCGGCGGGCAGCCGATTTTCCGCCAGGCGCGCGCGCTGGAACGCGGCGTGGATGTGCTTGTTGCCACGCCGGGCCGCCTGCTCGATCTCGTCAGCCAGAATGCCGTTTTCCTCGATAAGGTGGAAATTCTGGTGCTGGACGAAGCCGATCAGATGCTCGACCTCGGCTTCATTCATCCGATCCGCCAGATCGTGAGCATGATCCCGAAAGAACGGCAGACGCTGCTGTTCTCCGCCACCATGCCGGACAGCATCGCCAAGCTGGCCAAGGATCTGCTGAACCAGCCGGAACGGGTGGAAGTCACGCCGGTCGCCACCACCGCCGAACGCATCGTTCAAAAGGCGATTTTCGTGGATCGCGACGATAAGCGCGGCATGCTGGCCGAACTGCTGAACGATCCGGCGATCACCCGCTCGCTGGTTTTCACCCGCACGAAGCATGGCGCCGATAAGGTCGTCCGCCACCTCGATAGCGAAGGCATCCGCTCCGAAGCCATTCACGGCAATAAGTCGCAGCCGCAGCGCGAAAAGGCCCTGGCCGCTTTCCGCAACGGTTCCGTGACCGTGCTGGTTGCAACCGATATTGCCGCGCGCGGTATCGATGTCGATGGCGTCAGCCACGTTATCAACTTCGACCTGCCGAACGTCCCCGAACAATATGTCCACCGCATTGGCCGCACGGGCCGCGCGGGCCGGGAAGGGGAGGCGATTTCGTTGGTCGAACATGAGGATCGTCCGCATCTGCGCACCATCGAAACGCTGATCCGTCAGCGTTTGCCGATCGACGACCGCCGCCGCGAACCGCGCGATGATCATGATCGCGCTTTCGGTCCGGCTAAGCGTCCGGGTCGGGGCAATGGTGGCGGTGGCCGTGGCCGTCCGCAGGGTGGCGGCGAAGGCCGTTCCTTTGAAAACCGTCCGCCGCGCTCGGATCGTCCCGCCGCGCCGCGTGGCCCGCGCCCGATGGAAGCCCGGGGCGGTGACGACCGTCCGCGTCAGGACCGGCCGTTTGGCGACCGTCCCCGTCAGGATGGCCCGCGCCCGGATGGTTTCCGTCAGGAACGCTCCTTCGGCGACCGCCCGCGTGGGGATCGCCCGCAAGGGGATCGTCCGTTCGGCGACCGGCCGCGCGGTGATCGTCCTCAGGGGGATCGCCCCTTCGGTGATCGTCCGCGTGGCGAGCGCCCCCAGGGAGACCGTCCGTTCGGGGATCGTCCGCGTGGTGAACGGTCGTTCAGTGACCGTCCGCAGGGTGAACGCTCCGACCGTCCGCGCACCGGCGACCGCCCGAAAGGCGACCGCTTTAAGGGCGGCGGCCAGGGCGCCCCTGCCGGTCGCAGTTTTAGCGGTAAGCCCGCCGGTCGCAATCAGCGCCGCTCTGGGTTCTAAGATCTGCCGCTGCGGCGGTTAATCTTCAGCGGAAAGGGCCAGAGGGCGATTGTCCTCTGGCCTTTTTTCTGTCTCTATAATTGACAAAGGCAATTAATAAGATTGCTATAAGCAATTATAAGGAGGCCGCCATGACCCCAGAGACCGAGGTGTTGGATGCCGTGCGGGCGTTCAATCGGTTTTACACCGCGCGGATCGGTGTGCTGGAAGAAGGGCTGCTCGATAGCCCCTATTCGCTGACCGAGGCGCGGGTGCTATACGAAATCGCCCATCGTCCGAGCGTGACGGCGGCGGATTTGGCGCGCGATCTGGGCTTGGACCCTGGGTATCTTAGCCGTCTCTTGAAGAAATTCACCGCCCAGGGGCTGATCGACCGGCGTAAATCGCCGGAGGATGCGCGGCAGCATTTGCTGGCCTTGACCGAGGCGGGGCGGGCGGTAGTCGAGCCTTTGGAAGCACAATCACGGGCGGAGGTGGCTGCGCTTCTGGCGCCTTTGTCCCCGCCGGACCGGGCAAAACTGCTGACGGCGCTGAAGACCGTACAGTCCTTGCTCACCCCCGGCGCGCAGGCGGGGCCTGTGGTGCTACGCCCACATCGGCCCGGCGATCTCGGTTGGGTCATCCAGCGGCAAACGCTGCTCTATGCCCATGAATATGGGTGGGACGGCAGCTTCGAAGCCATGGTGGCAGAGATCGCCGCGCGCTTTATCACCAACTTCCAGCCGGATAAGGAAGCCTGCTGGATGGCCGAGCGGGACGGCGAGATTCTGGGGTCGGTGATGCTGGTCGAAAGTGCCCCCGGCATCGCGCAGTTGCGCATGCTGTATGTCGAGGCACGGGCGCGCGGCCTGGGCGTCGGCGCTAAACTGGTGGCGGCCTGCGATCATTTCGCCCGGCAAGCGGGGTATCGCGCCATTCGCCTGTGGACCAACGCCAACCTGCTTTCCGCCCGCCGCCTCTATGAAGCAGCGGGCTATCGGTTGATCGAAAGCGAACCGTATCAGGGTTTCGGTCAGTCGCTGGTCGGCGAAACCTGGGAAAAGACCCTCTGACTATTCCCCCGTCTGCAGCAGTTTCCCCGCCCGGCGCGCGGCGTTGAAACAGGCGGAGAAGACCAGGGCCGCACCAAGGAGATAGACCGCATTCAGTCCCATCGCCGCCGCCAGATGGCCCCAGGGGACCGGCTGGCCGAACAGCACCGCGCGCATGCCTTCGAAGACATGAGAGGCGGGAAGGGCGTAGGACATCGGCTGAATCCAGCCGGGCAGGCTGGCGACCGGATAATAGATCCCAGCGATGGGGGCGAGGATGAACATGCCCATCCAGGCCAAATTCTCCGCCCCCAGACCGACGCGCAGGATGATGCCGGATAGCGCAATCCCCATCGCCCAGCCCATGAGGATCAACTGGCTAAAGAACAGCAGTAGCACCGGCCCCATACTGAAGACGGAGTAATCGTAAAACGCCCAGGCCAGCAGCGCGGCAGGCCCGACGCCGAGGATGACGCGGGCAAGGCCCATGCCGGCCAAGGCCCCCGCAAACTCGATGGGCCGCACCGGCGTGACGAACAGGCTGCCGAGATTGCGCGACCAGATTTCTTCCATGAACGCCAAACAGACGCCGATCTGGCTGCGCACGGTAATTTCCCACAGCAGCACGCCCGCGATCAGCACGCCGAAGGCTTGTTCCAGATAGGGGCTGCGGCTGGAAAAGAAGCTGGTGAAGAAGCCCCAGATCAGGAGTTGCACGGTCGGCCAATAGACGAGTTCCGCCATCCGGGCATACGAGCCGCGAATGAGGTAAACATGGCGCAGCATCAGCCCGCTCATGCGGGTGAGGGAGGCGGGGAGGCTCATGCGGGGTCTTTCTGGCGGGCAATGTCGAGGAAGACTTCTTCGAGCGTGCTGCGCCCATAGCGGGCGATCAGCCCTTGCGGTGTATCGTCGTCCACCAGCTTACCGCCGCGCATCATCAACACCCGGTCGGCGAGCCGTTCCACTTCCATCATATTGTGGCTCGCCAGCAGCAGGGTGGCGCCGGTCTTTTGCCGATAGGCTGCGAGATAGCTGCGCACCCAATCGCCGGTATCGGGGTCGAGTGAGGCGGTCGGCTCATCGAGCAACAGCAGCTCCGGCTTGTTGATCAACGCTTTCGCCAACCCGGCGCGCGTCTTCTGTCCCGCCGACAGGCTACCGAGCGGGCGCTTGCGCAGGGCAGTTAGGCCGAGGTCTTCCAGCAGTTCGTCTATCCGTTCGGCAAGGCGCGGGAGGTTATAGAGGCGGCCATAAACGCCGAGGTTCTGTTCCACCGTCAGCCGGAAGGGCAGTTCCACATAGGGGCTGGAGAAGTTGAGGCGCGGCAGGGCGGCATAGCGGTTGCGCACCATATCGACGCCCAAAACCTCAATCTGCCCACTGGTGGGGACCAAGAGGCCGAGCAGCATCGAAATCGTCGTCGTCTTGCCCGCGCCATTGCCGCCCAGCAGCGCCGTAACGCTACCGGGGGCGACGCTAAAGCTTAGCCCATCAACCGCCGCCGGAGTGCCGGGTGGGCCGAAGTGTTTGACGAGATCGGTGACGCGGAGGGGAGGGGTCACGCCGCGACTCCTGCCGCCTGTCGCCGCATATCCACATGCGGAATACCGTCTTCGAGATACTCCTCCCCGACCGCTGTGAAGCCGTAGCGCCCATAAAACCCCTGCAAATGCGCTTGGGCCGAAAGTTGGAGGGTCGGGGTGTGGCGGGTAACCTCGATCTGGCGGATGGCTTCCGCCAGCAGCGTGCCGCCCAGTTTGACGCCGCGATAGGCCGCATCGACAACGATGCGCCCGATGGTTGTCGCCTGATCGGCGGGCAACGCGGGGAGGGAGCTACCGTGCGGGGCGGCGGCACCGTCCAGCAGCCGCAGTGCACCAATCAGCGTGCGTACCTTGCCGCTGGGATCGAAGGCCAGAAGATGCTCCGCCGTGGGGTCGCGCCCGTCGATATCGGGGTAGGGGCAGTTTTGTTCCACGATGAAAATATCTTGCCGCAGCCGCAGCAGATCGTGAACTTGGCGCCCGGTCAGCGTATCGAAAGGCGCCCAAAGGAAGTGGGGGGTCATGGTGACGTTCCGTCGCATCGTCTAATCGCGGCAGATGGTGCATCCAGACTCCCTATGCGTCCAGCCCCGATCCGTCCTATATCTCATGCCATGCTGGGATTTCGGGCGTGGAAACAGAATCGCGCGGCCGCACGGGCGGCGGAACCGGGGGAGGCCCCGGCGCCGTCGGCTGAGCCACAACCTGGGGCGGCGCGCGCGGCGGGTGGCGGTTGGACGGCTCCGCGCCTGCCCGGGCGGGCAAACCGATCCCTGCTGAATACCGAAGAACTTCCGGCGACGCGCGGTGCGGTGCGCGTGCGCACGCTGCTCTATCTGCGCTGGATCGGCCTCTGTGGGCAGTTGCTCGCGGTCTATATCACTGAAGTTCTGTTGCACCTGGATACGCCGCTCAGCGCCTGCTTGCTGGTCATCGCCGCTTCGGCGGTGGCGAACTTGCATCTACTGAGGGTCCGGCCCTCCGCCTCTTGGTTGGGGCGGCGGATGGCGACGCTGCATCTCGCCTTCGATGTCACCCAGGTCAGTGCGCTCCTCTATCTCACGGGGGGGCTGCATAATCCCTTCGCGATGATCATCATGGTGCCGGTCACGATTTCGGCGACGATCCTGCCCTTGCGCTCCACGATGGCGCTGGGCGCGATGGCGATTGGCGCGGTGACGCTGCTGGCGTTTTTCTTCCGACCGCTGCCGTGGCCCGATGCCTTTGGGCTGACGTTGCCCCGGCTTTATGTCGGCGGCGTTTGGGTGGCGCTGGTGACGACGGTTCTCTTCGTCGGCGGCTATGCCTGGCGCGTTGCGGCGGAAGCGCGCAGCATGGCGAATGCCTTGACGGCGACCAAGATGGCCTTGGCGCGCGAACAGCGCCTATCGGCGGTCGGCGGCGTTGCGGCGGCGGCAGCCCATGAACTCGGTAGCCCGCTCTCGACCATCGCTGTGGTGACGAAGGAGCTGCTGCGCGACGTGCCGCTCGATAGTCCGCTGCGCGACGATATCGAGCTTTTGCAGAGCGAAGCCGCGCGCTGCCGGGAAATTCTGGCCGGGCTGACCGATGCGCCGGAACGCAAATCCGAATCGCCGCTCGACCTGACCCCCGTTTCCGTACTGCTGACCGAACTGGCCGAAGCCGCCGAAACCCTGGCGACGGAAGTCGAGGTGATCGTCAATCCCGACTGCGAGGGGGACGAGCCGACGCTGCCGCGCACCCCGGAACTCGTGCATGGGCTGACCAACTTTATCCATAACGCCACGCAGTTTGCGCAAAGCCGGGTGGAGGTGAGCGTTTTCTGGGATGCCGACGATCTCGCCATCCTGGTCGAAGACGATGGGCCGGGGTTCCCGGCGACCGTGCTGGACCGGCTGGGCGAGCCGTATATTTCGACGCGGGAGGGGGAGAGCGGCCATATGGGGCTGGGCGTTTTCATCGCCACGACGCTCTTGTCCCATACCGGCGCGACGGTGGAATTCGGCAATGGCGATAAGATCGACCCCGATGCCGATGGACTAAGTGGCGCGCGCGTGCTGATCGCCTGGGAACGGGCGCGCTTGACTGGCGATCTGGCTTGGGGCGGCAAGACCTGGGGGGTGCCCATCGTCCCCGTGTCGCCGCGCGAGACAGCCGCGGAATAAGCATGGCAAACTGTCGCGCGACGACCTAGTAAGCGCTTTGAAAAACCGATACCCCTCTCAGGGGGAACCCATACGTGTAGTAGGGTTATAAAAAGACGAACGGGGAAACGCTATGACCGATGCTCCGCTGCCCGACGCTTCCGATCCCGGATTTCTGGCGGATGGCGATCTGCCGCGCCTGCTGCTGGTGGATGATGATCTACCGCTGCTGACCCGCTTGGCCCGGGCGATGGAAAAGCGCGGGTTCGTCGTCCAAACGGCCAATTCGGTCGCCGAGGGGATTCGCCAGGCGCAGGATGATCCGCCCGATTATGCGGTGGTCGATCTGCGGTTGGCGGACGGCAATGGTCTCGACGTGGTGGCCGCCCTACGCGAAGCGCGGGAGGATATCCGCATCGTCATGCTGACCGGCTATGGCAATATCGCGACGGCGGTGGCCGCTGTTAAGGCCGGGGCGGTGGATTATCTGCCGAAACCCGCCGATGCCGATGCCATCGAAGCCGCCCTGCGCGTCAATGGCCCGGGGGCGCCGTTGCCGCCGCCGCCGGAATTGCCGATGTCGGCGGAACGGGTGCGGTGGGAGCATATTCAGCGCGTTTTTGAACAATGCGACCGCAACGTCTCGGAAACCGCCCGCCGTTTACGCATGCACCGCCGCACGCTGCAACGTATCCTCGCCAAACACGCGCCACGGTCTTAAATGCCGGAATTACCCGAGGTTGAAACCGTGCGCCGGGGGCTGGAGCCGGTGTTGTCCGGCGCGCGGCTGGTCGAGGTTCTGGTGCGCCGCCCCGATCTGCGTCGGCCCTTCCCGCCGCGCCTTGCGGAACGGCTGACCGGGCGGCAGATCACCGGGCTGCGGCGCCGGGCGAAATACATTCTGATCGATCTTGAGGGCGGCGATGCGCTGCTGCTCCACCTCGGCATGTCCGGGCGGATGGTGATTTCCCCCGCGCGCCCGAACACGTTGGAAGCCCATGATCATGTGGTTTTCTATACCGAGGCGGGGCCGGTGGTGCGCTTTAACGACGCCCGCCGGTTTGGCTCCCTCGATTGGATCGAGGCTGGGGCGGAAGCAGGGCATCCGCTGCTGCGCGATATTGGGCCAGAGCCGCTGGAGGCTGGGTTTTCTGCGGAAAGCTTTGCGAAGGCCCTGGAAGGCCGTCTCGCGCCAATCAAAGCCGTGTTGCTCGATCAGCATCAAGTTGCCGGGATCGGCAATATTTACGCTTGCGAAGCCTTGTATAAAGCAAGGGTTCATCCCACCCGCCCGGCGAAAGACTTGACGCGCGCGGAAGTTTCCAGTCTCGTAGAGGCCGTGAAAGAGGTTCTGGCGGTGGCGATTACGGCGGGGGGATCGACCTTGCGCGATCATCAGCAGCCGAATGGCGAGTTGGGCTATTTTCAACACCGGTTTCAGGTTTATGGTCGGGCCGGGGAAGCCTGTGCGCGCTGCGGGGATGCCGCGCGGATTGAACGGCTGGTGCAATCCGGCCGGTCCAGCTTCTTCTGTGCGACCTGCCAGCCGTAAGAGAGTTTTCAGCATGCGCCGCCGTTCTTTGCTTTGCTCCCTCGCCCTTCTGCCGGTGGCTGTGACCGGGCCGGTGGCGGCCCAGCAGCGCCGCTATGTGGCGGGGCTGGAAGATGTGCCGCTGGCGCCGGGCCTTGCCTCGCCCGAGGCGCCGACGAGTTTTGACAGTCCGCAGGGGCGGATCGTTATCACCTATGCGCAGGGTGCGGCCGACCGCGCTGGTGTGCTGGCGTTCTACAGCGCCTCCCTGCCGCAACTCGGTTGGCGGCGGGAGGAAGAAACCCTGTTCCGGCGCGAGGGCGAAAGCCTGCGCCTCGAATTCGGCCCGCCCGGCCGAGTGCTCACCGTGCGCTTTACGCTGGCGCCCGTTTTATAAGAATCAATCGAGTGGGGGAGACCGATGGCTTTTGAAACGATCCTGACCGAAACGCGCGGCCCGGTGGGGCTGATCACGCTGAACCGTCCGAAGGCGCTGAATGCCCTGTCGAAGCAGCTTGTGACCGAGTTGGCCGCCGCGCTCGATGCTTTCGAGACGGATGACGCGATCGGCTGCATCGTCATCACCGGGTCGGAGCGCGCCTTTGCTGCCGGGGCCGATATTAAGGAAATGAAGGATAAAACCTTCGTCGAAGCCTTTTTGCAGAATTTCATCGGCCCCAATGATTGGGAGCGGGTGACCCATACCCGCAAGCCAGTGATTGCGGCGGTGGCGGGCTATGCCCTCGGCGGCGGCTGCGAGCTGGCGATGATGTGCGATTTCATCCTGGCGGGGGACAATGCCCGCTTCGGTCAGCCGGAAATCACCATCGGCACGATCCCCGGGTCGGGCGGCACGCAGCGCCTAACCCGCTTCGTCGGCAAGTCGAAGGCAATGGAAATGTGCCTGACCGGGCGACAGATGGACGCAGCGGAGGCCGAGCGCGCCGGTCTCGTCTCGCGCATCATCCCTGTGGCCGATTTGGTCGAGGAAGCCGTGAAAGTCGCGACCCAGATCGCCAACCTATCGCGCCCCGTGGTGCTGATGGCCAAGGAAGCCGTGAATCGCGCCTATGAAACCACGCTGGCGGAAGGCGTGAAGTTCGAACGCCGTCTGTTCCACAGCAGCTTTGCGCTAGAGGACCAGAAGGAAGGCATGAACGCTTTCGCCGAAAAGCGCCCGCCCAACTTTAAGCACCGCTGATTCGCCGCTGGGGCGGAAGTCTTTCAGGTCTGTGACAGACTGCGCTTGACTCTGCCCCAGTCACCCGGTACAAGCACGCCTCTGTTTTGGCCCGTAGAAATGAGTTTCGAGAGCAATGGCTCACCATCTGTCCGCTAAGAAGCGTATCCGCCAGACCGAACGCCGCACCGCCGTCAACAAGGCGCGTGTGAGCCGGATCCGCACCTTCGTGAAGAAGGTGGAGCTTGCCATCGCCGGTGGCAGCTATGATGAAGCCCGCAGCGCCTTCCTGGCTGCCCAGCCGGAAATGGACCGGGGCGTCAGCAAGGGCGTCCTGCATCGCAACGCCGTGGCGCGCAAACTGTCGCGTTTGTCGGCCCGCGTGAAGGCCCTGAAGGCCGCCTAAGGCTTTCCCGACCCTTTCGGTCGGATCTCAGGGAAAGCGGCAGGGCTTCGCCAAACGGTCGCGCTTCTATTGAGATAAATGCTTGAAAAATGCCTGACCCGAGTTTGTTCGGGCCGGGCTTTTTCTTTTTTAGGGTGGTTTATTGTTTCGATCGGCGCTGTGAGGTCTGTCAGGCAATCCTTTTGGATTATCGGGCATCTGTGACCTTACCGCGACAGTCGGATGACAGACCTATGTTCCCGCTAAGATCACCTTGCCAACGGCCCCCGCTCACGCCTACAGTAATCCCGATGATTCGTGCGATGGTTTCAGGGTGAAAACCCCAGAAAACAGCGGGTCAACGGCGTGAGATGAAACAATTCGTCAAGGCATCTTGACTCCGATTCTAGACCATAGAAGCGAAGATATTCACCATGAAACGCCGAATAATCCAACATTGGTTATTATTGTTTCAGCGCGGCTGACGCATTCAACTATTGTTGATAGTTCGGACTAATTGGTAATCCCTTCTTAATTCTCAGGTCTGTCGATCTTAGCAATGCCCCCTTCCGCCGGAATTTCCCCCATCCCCCATACCACCGACGAGTTTGCCGGGCTGCCATCGGCCTTGGCCGAGTGCTGGGACCGCGTTCGCAGCCGTTTGGTGGCGGAAGTGGGGGAGGCGGCGTTCAAAAGCTGGCTGGCGCCGCTGGCCGTGCAGGATGTGACCGATGGCGCCGTGCGCCTATCGCTGCCGACCCGTTTCATGCGCGACTGGGTGGCAACCCATTACGTTGACCGAGTGCGCCGGGTTTTGGGCGAAGAAATGCCCGACCTGCGCTCGCTTGATCTCGTCGTGGCGCCGAAGCTGAAGCCGGTTGCCGGTCCTGCTCCGGTGGTCCGCGCTGACCCCGTGCCGCTGACCCTGCCCCCTGCCGCCAATCGAATCGAAGCGCCCGCCCGGCCAGCGATCCGGGCGGAAGCGGTGGAGGCCGATCCGCTGTCGCCCGATCAAGTCTCGGTGCCGCTCGACCCGCGCCTGACGTTTGAAACCTTCGTTGTCGGCAAGCCGAACGAACTGGCGTTTGCGGCCGCCCGCCGGGTGGCAGAAAGCGCCGCTGTATCGTTTAACCCGCTATTCCTCTACGGCGGTGTCGGCCTCGGCAAGACCCATCTGATGAATGCCATCGCGTGGCACATTCGCCAGCGCGACCCGTCCCGCCGGGTGATTTACCTGTCGGCGGAAAAATTCATGTATCAGTTCATCCGGGCGCTGCGGTTTAAGGATACGGTCGCGTTCAAGGATCAATTCCGCTCGGTCGATGTGCTGATGATCGATGATGTGCAGTTCATCAGCGGCAAGGATTCGACCCAGGAAGAATTTTTTCACACCTTCAACGCCCTGGTCGAT
This sequence comes from Elstera cyanobacteriorum, assembly GCF_002251735.1. Taxonomy (NCBI): domain Bacteria; kingdom Pseudomonadati; phylum Pseudomonadota; class Alphaproteobacteria; order Rhodospirillales; family Rhodospirillaceae; genus Elstera; species Elstera cyanobacteriorum. Next base: position 28,050 of record NZ_NOXS01000024.1, read on the forward strand.
CAGAACCGGCAGGTGATCGTTTCCGCCGATAAATCCCCCTCCGATCTCGAAGGGCTGGAAGAGCGGCTACGCTCGCGCCTCGGGTGGGGGCTGGTTGCCGATATTCATCCGACGACGTACGAGCTGCGCCTCGGTATTCTTGCCTCGAAGGCGGAGCAGCTTGGCACGCCGGTGCCGGAAAAGGTGATGGAGTTTCTGGCCCATAAGATCGCCTCCAACGTTCGCGAGTTGGAAGGGGCGCTCAATCGCCTTGTGGCGCACGCGCAGCTCGTTGGGCGGGCGATTACGCTGGAGACCGCGCAGGACGTTTTGCACGACCTGATTCGCGCCCACGACCGCCGGGTGACGGTGGAGGAAATTCAAAAGCGCGTGGCGGAACATTATACGATCCGCGTTGCCGATATGTCGTCGGCCCGCCGGGCGCGTCAGGTCGCCCGCCCGCGCCAAGTGGCCATGTATCTCTCGAAAGCGCTAACGTCGAAATCCTTGCCGGAAATTGGCCGGAAGTTCGGCGGGCGCGACCATACGACCGTGATGCATGCCGTCCGCAAGATCGAAGAGCTGACGGCCACCGATGCCGCCTTGGCGGAAGATATCGAACTCTTGCGCCGCATGCTGGAAAGCTGAGGCGTCCCGGGGGCTATCCCCCGCAGGAAAGGCTTGATCCTATCCCGCGACCCCGCTAATTTCCCCCAGCTTATCGATGGGACGTCGCCAAGCGGTAAGGCACCGGATTTTGATTCCGGCATTCGGAGGTTCGATCCCTCCCGTCCCAGCCAAGCTCTTGCCCTCTATTGGGGGCGCAAGACGTAGCTTTGCAGCAGATCGAAAGCCGCATTACTCAAGCGATGAAAGCGAAAGCGCGCCGGGGCAGACCGATGGCCGGGCGTGACCAGTTGGGCGACAAAAGTGCCCAGCACCCGATCATCCTCATCCAGAAGCGCCCCATCGAAGAATTGTCCGACGGCGGCGGCGGACCAAAAGCCTGACGCGCGAAACCCGCCGAGGCTCCAATCCTCCGTGTCGCATCGGCGTCCGCCGAGGTTGAGGTGAAGAACCGGGTCGCGGTAGCGTTTGTCGTGGCGCTGGTAAGGGCCGCGTGCCGGGCTGCTGCGGTGGAGTGTGGTCATGATGAGCCTCCCTCCTGATCGTTAGGGGCACCGTTCGGCGATGAGCGGCTGTCCCCTCCTCAAGGATATAGGACGTCTGTGAGCGGATTGGGAGGGGGCGACCGACCCGTCAATCGCGATTGGCCCTGTGCAACAGGTTTGGTCAACTGAAGACGGTGCCCCTTACGGGCGCGGCCGGGTCTCCAGGCGGATTTCCGCCAACAGCCACCGGCGAAAGCGGACCAAAGCCGGTTCGTCCCAGCGGTCGCGGCGGGTGATGAAGACGTAAGGTTCTAGCGCGACATTGGTTGTACCGATTTCCACAAGACGTCCGGCCGCAACATCCTCGCCGCAGATCAAATCATTCCCCAGCGCGACGCCTTGGCCGTGCTTGGCGGCTTCCAGCGCCATATGGGCGTGCCACAGGCGGGGGCCTTTCAGCGGTTCGGGCGCGGGGATGCCGATCTTGCGGAACCAGCGCCGCCATTGCTCGTGGCTATCTTCGTGCAGCAACGAGGCGCCGCCTAAGTGCTCCGGCCTCGTCACGTCGGGATGGGCAGCGCCCCAGCCGGGGCTGGCGACGGGGAAAACGCGCGGCGTCGCGATATGGGTGTAGCGCAATTCCGCCTCGGTCGGGGTGCCATAGAGGATTTCGGCATCGGCATGGAAGCCGATCAGATTGGCGCGCTCCTCGCTGGGGCGGACGGCGATATCGATATTGGGGTTGCGGCGCTGAAAATCCGGCAGGCGCGGGGTAAGCCAGCGCAGGGCGAAACCGGGCAGGGAGGCAATGGTCAGCGGCCGGGTTTGCTTGGTTTCTTGGAGCTTCACCGTCGCCTGGGTGATCTGGCCGAGGGCGGCGGAAAGGGCGGCGGCATACTCCGCCCCGGCTTCGGTCAGCACCACCCCCTGGCGGGACGTATAGAGTAGCGGTACGTCGAGGTTTTCCTGAAGCCCCCGGACATGGCGGCTAACGACCGTGTGATCGACCCCGAGTTCCTTCGCGGCTTTGCGCAGGCTCTTGTGACGGGCGACGGCCTCGAAGGCGCGCAGAGCAGTGAGGGACGGCAAAAACATGGGGCGGCCCGGGAATTCCTGAACCGCCCCAGTGTGGAAGGCCACGGGCAAAAAAGCTAGCGTGGTTAGGGGGTTTAGGCGCTCATGGCGAGGTACTTGATTTCAAGATAGTCATTCAGCCCGTATTTCGACCCTTCGCGCCCGGTGCCGCTGGCCTTGATGCCGCCGAAGGGGGCGACTTCGGTGGAAATCATGCCGTCGTTGATGCCGACCATGCCGTATTCCAAGGCTTCGGCGACGCGCCAGACGCGCCCCAGGTCGCGGGCATAGAAATAGGCGGCGAGGCCGTATTCGGTATCATTCGCCATCGCAATCGCGTCGGCTTCCGTTTCGAAACGGAACAGCGGCGCAACCGGGCCGAAGACTTCTTCCTTGGCGATGCGGGCGGTGGTGGGTACATCGGCCACCAAGGTCGGTTCGAAGAACAGCCCACCCAAGGCGTGCGGCGTGCCGCCGGTGACGATGCGCCCGCCTTTCGCAACGGCATCGGCCAGAAGGCTTTCGACCTTATTGACCGCCACCTGATTGATCAGCGGCCCCTGCGTAACGCCTGCCGTCAGCCCGTCGCCGACGTTGAGCTTGCGGATGGCTTCGGCGAATTTCTCGGCAAAGGCGTCGTAAACACCGCTCTGCACCAAAAACCGATTGGCGCAGACGCAGGTTTGGCCGGAGTTGCGGTATTTGGACGCCAAGGCCCCAACCACCGCCGCATCCAGATCGGCGTCGTCGAAGACAATAAAGGGCGCATTGCCGCCGAGTTCCAGCGAGACCTTCTTCACCCCCTCGGCGCATTGGGCCATCAGCAGTTGGCCGACGCGGGTGGAGCCGGTGAAGGAGATTTTCCGCACGATAGGATTGCCGGTCAGTTCCTGCCCAATGCGGGCGGGATCGCCGGTGACGATATTCAGCACCCCGGCGGGGATGCCCGCTTCCTCCGCCAGCACGGCTAGCGCCAGGGCCGACAGCGGCGTTGCCTCCGCCGGTTTCACCACGGCGGTGCAGCCGACAGCCAGCGCTGGGGCGATCTTGCGGGTGATCATCGCATTGGGGAAGTTCCACGGCGTGATCGCGCCGACGACGCCGACCGGCTGCTTCAGCACCAGCAGCCGCGCCCCCGGCTTATGGGCGGGGATCACATCGCCATAGGCGCGCTTGCCTTCCTCCGCAAACCATTCGATGAAGGAAGCGCCATAGGCGATTTCCCCGCGCGCTTCCGCCAGCGGCTTGCCTTGTTCGAGGGTCAGCAGGCGGGCGAGATCCTCCTGGTTCTCCATAATCAGCCGGTACCAGCGCATCAGCAGGGCGGACCGGTCCTTCGCGGTGCGGGCACGCCAAGCGGGGAGCGCCGCCGCTGCCGCTGCAATCGCTGCGCGGGTTTCCGTCTGTGTCATCAGCGGAACGGTGGCAAGAACGGCCCCCGTGGCGGGATTGGTAACGTCAAAGCGCTGGCCGTCCGCCGCGTCCGTCCAGGCGCCGTTGATATAGGCATCGCTACGCAGCAGATCGCCGCGCGTCAGGCCGAGGGTAGAAGAGGTCATGCTGCGTCCCCTTAAGCGGCCAGGGCGGCTTCGAACCGGTCCAGCCCCTCGGCCAGCACGGCATCGGAAACCGTCAGTGGGACGAGAATGCGCAGCACATTGCCGTGGGTGCCGCAGGACAGCAGGATAAGCCCGAGATCAAGGGCGCGCTGCACCACTTTCTGCGTGGTTTCCTTATCCGGCTCCTGCGTGCCCGCCTTAACAATGTCGACGCCGATCATCGCGCCATAACCGCGCGCATGGGCCAGCGGCACGCGGTCGTTGCGGCGCTGGATGTCGGCGATGCGCTGCAAGATGCGTTCGCCGATCACATTGGCGCGGTCGCACAGCTTTTCTTCGTCGATCACGTCCAGCACGGCCAGGGCGGCGGCGCAAGCCAGCGGGTTACCGCCATAGGTGCCGCCGAGGCCGCCTGCTTCCGGCGCATCCATGTATTTCGCGCGGCCAAGTACGCCCGACAGCGGGAAGCCCCCGGCCAGCGATTTCGCCATCGTTACCAGATCGGGTTCGACGCCGGAATGTTCGATGCCGAACAGTTTGCCGGTGCGGGCGAAGCCGGCCTGGACTTCATCCGAAATCAGCAGAATACCGTGTTCGTCGCACAGGGCGCGCAGGGCCTGCAAGAGTTCGGTCGGGGCGATCAGGAAACCGCCTTCGCCCTGTACGGGTTCGAGGACGATGGCGGCGATGCGGTCCGGCCCAATGTCCGCCGCAAACAGGAAGCGTAGGGCTTTCAGCGATTCTTCTACCGTCACGCCATTCTGCGGCGCGGGGAAGGGAACGTGGAACACATCGCCCGGCAGGCTGCCGAAGTGGCGCTTATAGGGCAGCACCTTGCCGGTCATCGCCATCGTCATCAGCGTGCGCCCGTGGAACCCGCCGGTGAAGCAGACGACGCCGGGGCGGCCCGTGGCGGCCCGGGCGATCTTCACGGCGTTTTCCAGCGCTTCCGCCCCGGTGGTGAAGAAGGCGGTTTTGGCGGGGCCGGAGAAGGGGGCGCGGGCGTTCAGTTTTTCCGCCAATTCCACGTAAGGCTCGTAGGCCATGACCTGGAAGGCGGTATGGGTGAAGCGTTCCGACTGGGCGGCAACGGCGGCCATCACGCGCGGGTGGCGGTGGCCCGTGTTCAGCACGGCGATGCCGCCGCCGAAATCGACGTAGCGGTTGCCCTCGACGTCCCAGATTTCGGCATTGTCGGCGCGGTCGGCAAAAACCGGGGTGGCGACGGCAATGCCGCGCGGAACAGCGGCGAGGCGACGGGCGAGAAGCGCAGCATTCGTGGTCATGGCGTCAGTCTCCAGGAAGCAATCTTACGGTTAAACGGGGGCGGCAGCCTTCATCCGGGCGGCGGTGCGGCGGCGGAGCAGCAGCACGAGCGCGGCGAGGAGCAGGGTGCCGAGGATGAAGAGGAAGGCGGCGGCGGCAATCGCTGGGCTAATGTTTTCGCGGATGGTGGAGAACATCTGGCGGGCCAGCGTGCGCTGGTTCGGCCCGGCGACGAAAAGGGTCAGCACCACTTCGTCGAGCGAGGTGGCGAAGGCGAGCACAGCGCCCGATACGACGCCGGGCGCCGCCAGCGGCAGGGTCACCCTCCAGAAAACCGTGACGGGCGGGGCGCCGAGGCTGAGGGCCGCCCGCTCCACGCGCGGGTCGATCCCGGCCAAGGCGCCGCTGACGCTGACCAGCACGAAGGGCACCGCGACGACGGTATGGGCGACGATCACCCCGAGATAGGTGTTCGAAATCCCCAACCGGGCGAAGAGCAACTGCATCCCCACCCCGAGCACGACGGCGGGCACCACCATCGGCAACAGGAAGAGCGTGCGGAACACCCCCGCCAGCGGCAGTTTCCCCCGCAGCCCCAAGGCCGCCAGCGTGCCGAGCCCGGTCGAGAGGAGGGCGGTGCCGACGCTGATCAACAGCGTATTGCCAATCGACCGGCGCCAAGCGTCGGCGGTCAGCAACTCATCAAACCAGCGCAAGGACGCGCCGGGCAGCGGGTAGGTGAGGAAGACGGAGGACGTGAAGGCGAGCGGCATGATCGCCAGCAGCGGCGCCAGTAGGAAGAGGACCGCAAGGCCGCCGAAGGCCAGTTTCAGGGCGTTCAGCATGGCTTACCCCCGCGCCGTGCGGTCGGCGGACAGCCAACCATAGACGGCATAGAGCGCCAGCGTTGCCGTGAGCAGCACGAGGCCCAAGGCGGCGGCCATATTCCAATTGGCCGAACCGGTGGCGTAGAAGGCGATGACGGAGGAAATCATCTGATCTTTCGCGCCACCGATCAGCGCCGGGGTGATGTAGTAGCCGATGGCCGCCATGAAGACGAGCAACCCGCCCGACGCGACACCGCGCAGGCTGAGCGGCAATAGCACCCGCAGAAACGCCCGGATCGGCCCCGCGCCGAGGGAGGCTGCGGCGGGCATCAGGTTCTTCGGCACCGACAGCAGCACGCTGTAGATCGGCAGCACCATGAAGGGCAGCAGCACATGGGTCATGGCGATCACCACGCCCAGGCGGTTGAAGATCAGTTGCACCGGCCCGTCGATGAGATGCAGGGCGCGCAGCAGATCGTTCACCAAGCCTTGTTCCTGCAAGAGAATGTACCAGGCGGCGGTGCGGACCAGCAGGGAGGTCCAGAGCGGCAGCAGCACGGCGGCCAGGAGGGCTTGGCGCTTCCAACCGCTGACCGAGGCGGCGAGCATCGCGTAAGGAAGGCCGATGGCAAGGCACGCCAACGTCACCAGCCCGGCCACCCAGAAAGTCCGACCCAGAATGGCGCGATGGGCGGAACTATCGGCGGGCATCGCAGCCAGATCGCCGCTGGCGTCGCGGGTTAGGTCGAGGGCCGCCAGCATGTGCCGGTCGGTATAGGGGGCGGCGGCATCGGCGATGGCGCGCCAATAGGGCACTTCCCCCCAGCGCGGGTCGATCTCGGTCAGCACGACGGGGCCGTCGGCCTGCTCCAGCGCGCGGGTAGTTTTCATCATTAGGGTGCGAAAACCCGCTTGGGCGCTATTCAGCCGCCGCACCAGATCGCCCTGCGCCTGCTTATCGGTCAATTGCCGCAAGTCCTGAACCAGCGCGCCCTTCATCAACTCGGTCGGCGGCGACTGGCGGTCCCACGGGGCAATCGCCTGCACCGTCACGGGCAGGGTGCGGCCAATGACGTGATCGGAGACGGATTCTCCCAATACCTGCACCAGCGGCCAAACAAAAAAAGCCAGAAGGAACCCGAGCAGCGGCGCCAAGAGCGCCAAGGCGGTGAGATGGCGGGAAAGATCGGCCCGGTTCATGGCGTAATCACCCAGCAATCTTCGGGCGGGAAGACGGCGGTGACGGGCATATCGGTATTCCAATCGCCGTCGCGCCGGTCCGCCTTCACGACGAAATCGAAGGCCGCGCCGTCAAGCTGCACGCGCAGGTGATCGCCCTGATAAACGCTATCGAGAATCCGCGTGGGCAGCGCATTGCCGAGGCTAATGTCGCTGCCCGCGAGGCGGATGCGTTCCGGACGGACGGAGATCAGCACTGGTTGACCGGCCGTCAACCCGTCGTGGGCGGGAACGGTCAGCATCCCGCCGCGCGCAAGGCGTACCTGGGCCGTGGGGCCAGCAAGCGTTTCCACCGTACCGTCGAGCAAATTGGTCTCGCCGATGAATTCAGCGACGAAGCGTGTGGCCGGGCGGTCGTAAATATCGCGCGGGCTGCCGATCTGCTCGATCTTGCCGCGATTGAAGACGGCGATACGGTCCGACATGGTCAGCGCCTCGCCCTGATCGTGGGTCACGAAAACCACGGTCAGGTCCAAGCGTTTGTGCAGGGCGCGGATATCGAGCTGCATCTGTTCGCGCAACTGCTTGTCGAGCGCGCCCAAAGGCTCGTCCATCAGCACCACGGCGGGTTCGAAGACGAGGGCGCGGGCCAGGGCAACGCGCTGTTGCTGGCCGCCGGAAAGCTGCGCCGGGTGCCGGTCGCGCTGGGCGGAAAGCTGCACCATATCAAGCGCGCGGGTCACCCTCTCCTCCCGCTCTGCCTTGCCGACGCCACGCATTTGCAGCGGGAAGGCGATGTTTTCGGCGATACTCATATGCGGGAACAGGGCGTAGTTCTGGAAAACCACGCCCATATCGCGCTTATAGGGCGGCAGTCGGTCGATCCGGCGGCCGTCGAGCCAGACCGACCCGGCGGTGGGGGCTTCAAAGCCCGCGAGGATCATCAGCAAGGTCGTCTTGCCGGAGCCGGAGGGGCCGAGCAGGCTAACGAACTCGCCCTTGGCGATGTCGAGGCTTAGGTCATCGATGACGCGCACGGCGCCATACGCTTTGCTAACCGCGTCGAAGCGGATACTGGGTTTCATGGCGCGTCCTTCTCCCGCAGAAAAAAAGACCCCGCCGGGCGAACCCGGCGGGAGGGGGGAGGGAGAGGCTATTTCGCCAACCAGGCGTTGAACTGCTTGGTCAGGGCTTCGGAATTGTCGATCCAGAAGTCGGCATTCAGCGGAATGGCCTGCTTCAGGTTTTCCGCCGCCGTCGGCAGGTCGGCAACATACTCGACCGGCACCTGACGGCCCGCCTGGGTATTCGGCAGCCCATAGGCGATATACTGCGGCAGCTTCGACTGGTTTTCGGGCTTGCTGGCGAAGGCGATGAAATCCAGCGCGGCGGTTTTATTCTCGGCGCCTTTCAGGATTACCCAGCTATCGACAGCATAGATGCTGCCCGGCCAGACCACTTTGAACTTGCGGCCTTCCGCCCGGTTGATGCCGGTGATGCGGCCATTATAGGCGGAGGTCATGGCAACCTCGCCCGACGCCAGCAGTTGCAACGGCTGCGCGCCCGATTCCCACCAAACGATGTTCGGCTTCAGTTCATCGAGCTTTTTGAACGCGCGCGCCACGCCTTCCGGCTTGGCCAGCACGGCATAAACATCGGTCGGGGCGACGCCATCGGCCATCAGCGCGAATTCCAGCGTATATTTTGGGCCTTTGCGCAGGGCACGCTTGCCGGGGAATTTTTTCACATCCCAGAAATCGACCCAATTGGCCGGGCCATTGGCCATTTTGGCGCTATCGTAGGCAATGGCCGTGGACCAGACGATAGACCCGACCCCGCACTCGCTGACGGCGGAGGGTAGGAAATTGCCTTTACCGCCCACCTTGGTCCAGTCGATAGTTTCGAACAGCCCATCGGCGCAGCCCAGCACCAGTTCGTCGGCTTCGACCTGCACCACGTCCCAATTAGGGTTACCCGCCTTCACCTTGGCTTGCAGCACGCCGATACCGCCGTCCCAGGGTTCGTCCAGCACGGGCTTGCCGGTTTGCTTGGCGTAGGGTTCGAAGAAAATCTTGCGCTGGGCGTCCTGGAAATTCCCGCCCCAGGAGACGATGGTTAGATCACGCGCCAAGGCCCCGGCGCTCAGTGCACAGGTGGTCAGCATGGAGGCGGCAAGACAGCGCCAGACAGTCCCTTGTTTCATTCTTAGTCCTCACTCTGTTCGGTCGATTTCTGAAAATCCGCCGGAAGGGGCGGCGCGCCGGTGAGGAGATCGTCGGGCGCCTGCGGCCCCTGCCCCCTCTTGCGGGTGGCAAAAGGTCATCACAGCGCAGGGGGCGGTGCGAAGGTGTGCCGATCAGCTTTTGTGGTGTTAAAAAGACACCACAGAAAGCGCGTCACTGCGTTCCCTTGCCTTCGGGCGCCGGGACGCGCAGAGTGCCGGACGTTCGTTAAAGGTAAACCGCCGAACTAGGGGCGAAACATGCAGACGGTACGAGGCTGAGCGATCATGGCGCACGGACACGCGACGGACGGCAGCAAATCGGCTCTTTTCAAACTGGCCCTGGCGGCGGTGGGCGTCGTTTTCGGCGATATCGGCACCAGCCCGCTCTACACGCTGCGGGAATGTTTTACCGGTCACCACGCCTTACCGCTGACCGAAGATAATATCCTCGGTATTCTGTCGTTGATTATCTGGTCGATCACCTTCGTTGTGACGGTGAAATACGTCCTGTTTGTGATGCGCATCGATAACGAGGGGGAAGGGGGGGTGCTGGCGCTGCTGGCGCTCGCCCTCCGCTACGTCAAAAAGGCGCGCTATGGGGCGGGAACGCTCGTGGCCCTCGGGCTGTTCGGGGCGGCGCTGTTTTACGGCGATAGTGTTATTACCCCGGCCATCTCGGTTCTCTCGGCGATGGAGGGGCTGAAGGTCGCAACGCCGGTCTTTGATCCATTTATCGTGCCCTTTACGCTGCTGGTGATTACCGGCCTCTTCGCGATCCAGTCGCGCGGGACGGAGAAGGTTGGCACTTTCTTCGGCCCTATTGTCGCCCTCTGGTTCATTGCACTGGCGCTCGCCGGGATTTATCAGATCATCGGCAATCCGCGCGTGCTGCTGGCGATCAACCCGGCCTATGCGGTCAAATTCTTCATCCACCACGGCACTTACGGGTTCTTTACCTTGGGCGCTGTGGTGTTGGCGCTGACGGGGGCCGAGGCGCTCTATGCCGACATGGGGCACTTTGGGCGGAAGCCCATCGTGGCCGCATGGCTATGGTTCGTCATGCCGGCCCTGGTGCTGAACTACCTGGGACAAGGCGCGCTGCTGATGGATAATCCGGCGGCGCTGGAAAACCCCTTCTATCTCGCCTTCCCCGATTGGGCGCTTTACCCGATGGTACTGCTGGCGACCTGCGCGTCGGTCATCGCCAGTCAGGCCGTCATTTCCGGCGCTTTCTCCATCACCCGGGCGGCCATGCAGCTTGGCTATTCGCCGCGCATGGACGTGCGGCACACGTCTGAACAAGCCATTGGCCAGATCTATATTCCCCAGGTGAACTGGGCGCTGTACGCCATCGTCGTCGGTCTGGTGATCGCCTTCCACTCCTCCTCCAACCTTGCGGCGGCCTACGGCATCGCGGTAACGGGCACGATGGTGATCACGGCGGCGCTTTCCTATGCCATTGCTCGGCATAAATGGGCTTGGCCCCGCAGTCTGACGCTGGCAGTGGTCGTGCCGTTCCTGGTCGTCGATCTGGCCTTTCTGTCGGCAAATGCCTTGAAGATTGCCGATGGCGGCTGGTTCCCGCTGGTGATGGGCGGCATGCTGTTCGTGCTCATGACGACCTGGAAGCGCGGGCGCGAGATTGTCGCCGAACGGTTGCAGGAAGGTACCATCCCGCTGGCGTCCTTCTTCTCGCGCCAGTCCAGCAGCAAGACGCATCGGGTGGCAGGGACAGCGGTTTTCATGACCGCGAACAATCAGGTGGTGCCCTATGCCCTGCTGCATAACCTCAAACACAATAAGGTTCTGCACGACCGGGTGATCCTGCTGACGGTCAGCACCGAGAATGTGCCCTATGTGTCCGAGCGCGACCGACTGGTTTTGCAGCCGTTGGATCAAAATTTTTTTCGCATCCAGATTCGCTATGGTTTCGCTCAAGACCCGAACGTTCCTGCGGTGCTGCAACGCTGTAAGGAGTTCGGTCTGCCGATCAGCATGATGGAAACCAGCTTCTTCCTGTCGCGCGAAACGCTGATTTCCACCATTCGTCCGGGCATGGCTACCTGGCGGGAGCATTTGTTCATCAGCATGGCGAAGAATGCGGTCTCCGCGACTGACTTCTTCAAAATTCCGGCCAATCGCGTTGTTGAACTCGGCACGCAGATAGAGTTGTAATCAGCCCCCTCAGGTGTTCGAGACTAAGGGAGCGTCCCCGCCATGACCCGCGTTTTGCCTAATTCTTACCGGACCGGCCCCGATGCCGACGGCCATTTCGGGATTTTCGGCGGGCGCTATGTGGCGGAAACGCTGATGCCGCTCATTCTGTCGGTCGAGAAAGCCTATGCCGACGCGAAGGCCGATCCCGAGTTTAAGCGGCTGATGGACTATTATCTCGCCGATTATGTCGGTCGTCCCAGCCCGCTCTATTTCGCCGAACGGCTGACGGCAAAACTTGGCGGCGCGAAGATTTACTTCAAGCGCGACGAACTCAACCACACCGGCGCCCATAAGATTAATAACTGCCTCGGCCAAGTGCTGTTGGCGAAGCGGATGGGCCGCACCCGCATTATTGCCGAAACCGGCGCGGGCCAGCATGGCGTCGCCACGGCAGCGGTTTCGGCACTCTTCGGTCTGCCCTGCACGGTCTATATGGGCGCGGTCGATATCGAGCGGCAGCAGCCGAACGTCTTCCGCATGCGCCTGTTGGGGGCGGAGGTGAAGCCGGTCGAAAGCGGTTCCCGCACCCTTAAGGACGCGATGAACGAAGCCCTGCGCGATTGGGTGACGAACGTCGAAGATACGTTCTACGTCATCGGAACGGCGGCGGGGCCGCATCCCTATCCGGCGATGGTGCGCGATTTCCAGTCGGTCATCGGTATCGAAACCCGCGAGCAGATGATGGCCAAGGAAGGCCGCTTGCCGGATATGCTGATCGCGGCCATCGGCGGCGGCTCCAACGCCATCGGGCTGTTCCACCCCTTCCTCGACGATGCCGATGTGGCGATGATCGGCGTCGAAGCAGCCGGGCACGGGATTGAAACCGGCCAGCACGCGGCGTCGCTGACGGGCGGACGCCCCGGCGTGCTGCACGGCAATCGCACTTATCTATTGCAGGACGAAGACGGGCAAATCGCCGAAGCCCATTCGATTTCGGCGGGGCTGGATTATCCTGGCATCGGGCCGGAACATTCCTATCTGCACGATATTGGCCGCGTGCAGTACCATTCGGTCACGGATGCCGAGGCGCTGGACGCCTTCCAAATGCTCTCGAAGCTCGAAGGCATTATCCCGGCGCTGGAGCCGGCCCATGCGCTGGCGGAAGTGGTGAAAATCGCCCCGACCCTGCCGCGCGATAAGATCATCGTCATGAACCTCTGTGGTCGCGGCGATAAGGATATTTTCACCGTCGCCAAAGCCCTGGGAGTGAGCCTGTAATGAGCCGCCTCGACGCCACCTTCCAGCGCCTGAAGGCCGAAAACCGTGCCGGGCTGGTCACCTTCATCACCTCTGGCGATCCCGATTACGCGACCAGTCTTGCCTTACTGAAGGGCCTACCTGCGGCGGGCGCGGATATTATCGAACTCGGGATGGTCTTCACCGACCCGATGGCCGACGGCCCGGTGATTCAGCTTGCCAATCTGCGCGCGCTGGCGGCGGGGCAGACCCTGCGCAAGACCCTGGCGATGGTCGAAGATTTCCGTAAAACCGATACGGTCACGCCGATTGTGCTGATGGGCTATTACAATCCCATCCACGCGATGGGCGTCGAAACCTTCTTGGACCGCGCCAAGGCTGCGGGGGTCGATGGGTTGATCGTCGTCGATCTTCCGGCGGAAGAAGATGGCGAACTCTGCCTGCCCTCGGCCAAGGCCGGGGTGGATTTCGTCCGGCTGGTCACGCCGACGACCGACGCGCACCGGCTTGAAACGGTGATGAAGAACACGCAGGGTTTCGTCTATTACGTCTCGATCACCGGCATTACCGGGGCGGGATCGGCGACCGATCAGGCGATTTCGGCGGCGGTCGAGCGCCTGCGCGCCGCAACCGATTTGCCGATTGCCGTTGGCTTCGGCATTCGCTCCCCCGCCGCCGCCGCCGCCGTGGCGCGGGTCGCCGATGCGGCGGTGGTCGGCTCGGCCATCGTGCAACGCCTCGCCGATAGTCTGGTGGACGGTAAGGCAACGCCCGACAGCGTTGCGCAGACCCTGGCCCTGGTGCAAGACCTCGCCAACGGCGTTCGCACGGCCCGCAAGGAAACCGTGGCATGAGCGCGCTAACCCCGGCGGATTTCATGGGGCAGGCCATCGATCTCTCCGTCCGCCGGATGCGTGACGGGGCGGGCGGACCGTTCGGGGCGGTGATCGTTAAAGACGGTCAGGTGATTGCCGAGGGCTGGAATCAGGTCACTTCCACCAATGATCCGACCGCCCATGCCGAAGTGACGGCGATCCGCCGCGCCTGCCAAGCGCTTGGCACCTTCGATCTTAGCGGCTGCGAAATTTACACGAGCTGCGAGCCGTGCCCGATGTGCCTGGCCGCCATCTATTGGGCGCGGCTGGACCGCATCTATTATGGCAATACTCGCCAGGATGCGGCGGCGATTGGCTTCGATGACGAGTTTCTCTACCAGGAACTCCCGAAACCCATCGACGCGCGGTCGATCCCCACCCAGCAAATCGAAGCGGCCAAAGCCAAGGCTGCCTTCGATGAATGGGACCGGAAAGGGGATAAGATTCGGTATTAGCGCTAGGCCGCCTTCTGGCCCAAGCGTTCCAGAAACTCGCGGCTTTCCCCCTGCAACTGGCCGTTCAGACCCGTCAGGGTCTGGGCGCCGTGGGCAACCGCCTGGGCTGCGGCCATATTTTCATCCAGCGCTTGGGCCAGCGCCAGAAGATCGCGCTGCACGCTCTCCGTCGTCCGGCTAAGATCGGTGCCGATGGCGGCAATCGTGGCCCCGCAGGTGCGTTGTGTGCCAACCGTTTCGACCAGAACCGTGCTGCGCTGGTCGAACTGCCCCAGCCCGCCGAGCATCTGGGTAACCGCGCGAAGCACCGAGCCAATGGCGTCTTGCATGTCGCCCATCTTATCCCCGAGCGTGCTGGCGACGCCGCCGACCTGCCCGGCAAGCGCCTTGACCTCGGTCGCGACGACGGCAAAACCGCGCCCAGCCTCTCCGGCGCGGGCGGCTTCGATACTCGCATTCAGGGCAAGCAGCTTGGTTTGATCGGCAACCGAAACAACCTGGGTCAGCGCCGTGCGCACCTCATCGCCGGTGGTCGCCAGACTGTCGGTGGTACCTTTCACCGTCCCCAATAGGTCGGTTAGGGTCCGCGCGATCGTTACGGTGGCATCGATATTCTGTTCCAACCGGTCGCTGACCTCGGTTAAATCGCTCAGGACGGTTCCGGTTTGCCGTTGGGAGTCGAGGACCGTTTCAAACCCCTCCCGCAGCCCTTCTGCCCGCTGACGGGTCAGGGCTTCTGCCTGCTGCAACTGTTCGACCGTGCTGGCGAGGCTGGTGACCGCGCTGGAAATTCCATTGCCGATATCGCCAAGCGTGCTGCGAAACTGTGCCGTCAGCACTTGCCGGTCGGCTTGTAGGGTCTCTTCGGTCACCACCCGCGCCAGTGCGGCGGTGACATGGCTCAGTAGCCCGACAATGGTTGGCTCAAGCGCCGCTTCCGACCGGGTGAAGACCTCGAGGATCAACTCCGTCCCCTGTCGCCCGGCGACGGCGAAGGCCAAAGCGCCCTTCAAGCCATTGGCCTTGGCGGCGGCGGCGCGGGCAAATCCGGGGGCCTTAGTGACATCCAGGATCGCCTGCGGGGTGCCATCGCGCAAGACCGCCCCGACCATGCCCTTCCCGGGGGCAAAGCGGATGGTCTCGCTCGCGCTCACAAACTCCCGCACGGTTTCCGGCGCCAGATCGGGCGCGCAATGCCATAACCGCAGCGACGCGGCCATACCGTCCGGCGTGCGGCGGTAGGCGTGACCGATGGGCCAATCCAGCGCGTCGCAGAGCAAGCGGAGGACGGCCCGCGTTGCCGCCGTAACATCCGCCCCGGTCGTAACCTGATCGACGGCGTGCAGCAGCGCCAAGCAATCGGCGGCCGATAATCCCCGGCGCCCGGAACGCGCCCCGTCCGACCGGGACCGCCACGAAAGACTTCCCCACCGCGCTGAGGCGGATTGCGCTACGGCGGTCATTCTAAGCGTCTCTCCAAAAGTCGGGCTTTAAGGCGTATTTTATATATCGCTTATCCGATCTGGCGTCCGATGCAAAGCCTCTTTTGCCGCCCCGTTTTTGTATGTCACAGCCCCAACGCCCGCCGTCGATACGGGAAAGCCGCAGCGAGAGCGCAGGGGACAGCGGCGCTGGGCATGCGTTAGCATGGGAAGGGGCGGGGGGTTCAGCGGTAAGGAGCGATCATGCTGAAAGGGTTCACCATTCTGCTGGTTTGCCAGTTGATCGGCGAGGCGACCGTGCGTGGTTTGGGGCTGCCGGTACCCGGGCCGGTGTTGGGGATGGCGCTGCTGTTCTGCGGGCTATTGCTGCGCGGCGGTATTCCCCAGGATATCGAGTTGGTCGGCGGGACACTGCTCAAGCATCTTTCGCTGCTGTTCGTGCCAGCGGGGGTCGGCGTCATGCTCTATCTGCCGCTGTTTGCGGCGGAGTGGGAGGCGATTGCCGCCTCCTTGGTTGTTTCGACAACGCTGACGATTGCCGTAACGGCGATGATCATGAAGCTGCTGTTGCCGCGTGACGGCGCCGAGAAGCCGGGGGCGGCGGAATGAATAACGATCTGTATCAAGCCTGGGTCTATCTTTCGACCAGCCCGCTGCTGGCGCTAACCCTAACGCTGGTGGCCTATCAAATCGGCCATTGGATCTATGAGAAGGCCGATAAACGCCCGTTTTTCAATCCGGTGTTGATCGCGGTCTTGATTCTGGTCGGTCTGCTGATGGCGACGGGGACCGATTATAAGACTTATTTCGCCGGGGCGCAGTTCGTGCATTTCCTGCTCGGCCCAGCCACGGTGGCGCTGGCGCTGCCATTGTACCGACAGGTGAACGCGGTGCGCCGCTCGGCCTTTGCCCTGCTGGTCGCGGTGGTTGCGGGCGGGATTACGGCAGCGGTTTCGGCGGTCGGGATCGCAAAACTGCTTGGCGCGTCCGACCGCACCTTGATCTCCCTCGCCCCAAAATCGGTAACGGCGCCGGTAGCGATGGGGATTTCCGAGCAATTAGGCGGGCTGCCATCGCTGACGGCGGTGCTGGTCATGCTGACTGGCATTACCGGCGCGATGGTGACGACGTATTTGCTGAACGCCCTGCGGATCAAGGATTGGCGTGTGCGCGGCTTCGCCACCGGGGTCGCGGCCCACGGCATCGGCACGGCGCGGGCGTTGCAGATCAACGAAGTGGCGGGCGCTTTCTCCGGCCTTGCGATGGGGATCAATGCCCTCGCCAGCGCCATTCTGCTGCCTTTGCTGGTGCGCTGGCTGCTGGGCTGATCAGGTTTTCTGGATGCCGAGTTGGACCACGTCAATCGACCCGGCATCGAAGCCGCCTTCACAATAGGCGAGATAATAGCGCCACATGCGGCGGAAGCGGGCATCGAACCCCAAGGGCGCGATCTTATCCCAGGTCGCGTCGAACTTCTCCCGCCACTCGCGCAGGGTGCGGGCATAGTCGCGGCCATACCCGTCGAGCTTTTCCCACAGCATGCCCGCGCGCGCCACTTCGTGCTGAAGGCGTTCGACGGTCGGTAGCATGCCGCCCGGGAAGATGTAGCGCTGGATGAAATCCGGCGACCGGCGATAGGGTTCAAACCGCGCGGGGTCGATGGTGATCGCCTGAATGGCGGCGCGCCCCCCGGCCTTCAGCCGATCGTGAATGGCTTTGAAATAGACCGGCCAATAGGCTTCGCCGACCGCCTCGATCATCTCGATGCTGACGATGCCATCGAAAGTGCCGGGGGTGTCACGGTAATCTTGCAGCCGGATTTCGACGCGATCCGCGAGACCTGCTGCCGCGAGCCGCGCTTCGGCATAGGCCTTTTGCTCTTTCGACAGGGTGAGGCCGGTGACGCGGGCGCCGCGCCGGGCCGCCAATTCGGCAAAACCGCCCCAGCCGCAGCCGATTTCCAGCACATGATCGCCCGGCTTCAGGTCGATCAGCGCCGCCATGCGGGCGTATTTTTCGGTCTGGGCCTGCTCCAGCGTTTCGGCCCCCGTGGCAAAGACGGCGGAGGAATAGGTCATGCTCGGGTCGAGCCACAGGCGGTAGAAATTATTTCCGAGATCGTAATGAAAGGCGATATTCTTGCGGGATCCGCGCTTCGTATTGTCGCGCAGACGGTGCAGAACTAGGCTCAGCGCCCGCGTCCACCAGCGCCCATCAATCGCCAGCGCATTTTCATTGCGGGCGAGATACGAGATAAGGGCCGCAAGATCGGGGCTATCCCAGTCGCCGTCCATATAGGCTTCGGCGAAGGCAACATGGCCCCCCATCAGCACGCGGCGAAACAGGCGGTTGCGATGCAAATGCAGTTCGGCGACCGGTCCCGGTTCCTGACCGCGCACCATCAGGCGGTGGCCGTTCGGAAGAATAACGGTCAGCGTACCGCTTTTCATCCGGTCGGCGGCGCGCAGGATCGGGCGCAGCGGCGCGGGCAGCCGGGCCGTGGGCGGCAGCAGGTGCAGGCCCGGCGCCTCCGGCAAGGCGGCAGAAAAGACGGTATCGCTCATGTCACCCTCCCGAGGCGCGCGACTGTTGCGGAAGCGGATCGACCGGTAGGATAGCGGTTACCTCCTGGCCGGGCGGTTCCGGGCGGCGATGGAACGCCGCGCCCTTCTTCCAAATCCATAAGGCTTCCCAATGGATGGCTGCAATAACTTTGAGTGTCATTAACGGATGCGACAGCACAAGTTTAAGAATATTCCGGTCACACAGCGCCACCCGTTTGCCCGTTTGGGCGGCGATCAAGGTCGGCCCGGTGGCATCCGATAGGGTAATGCGCACGGCAAGCCGCTCCCCCGGCGGGGTGAGGGTGAAGGTATAGCGACCTTCCAGCGGGAAAAAGGGCGAAACATGAAACCCTTTGGCACACCCGTGTTCGATGGGCCCAACGCCCGCCGCAGTCACTGGAATCAGATAGCCATGCTTGTCGCCAAAGGTATTGCGCACGTCATAGAGCAAGGCGCGCAACTGCCCCTCTGCGTCACAGCAGAAATAAATCGATAGCGGATTGAAAACATAGCCAAACAGGCGCGGGAAACAATGCAACCAGACGCGCCAGCCGCTGGGATCATAGCCATTGGCCCGCAGCACCCCATCGATCCACGGGCGCACCGGGCTGCCGTCGCGCGCGCCGTGGTCGCGGTCGAAGAAAGCGAGGATATTCCAGCGATTATGAGAGAAAAACCGGGTTTTCGCGGTTTGTTGCGGAACCCCATCGATGTCCAACAGCATCGAAAAAACCCGGTAGGCGAAATGGTGCCGGAAAGGCGCCAGCCGAGTATGGGTGACGCTGCCTTGGTATAAACAGGGTTCCATCGCTTACAGAAACTCTATTCCGCCGCCTGCCGCGTCTCGGCACCGGTCAGCCAAGGGACCGACCCGCCGAGCGCCAGACCAGCGGTCAGGCCGCTGCGCAGCCCATCTTCATGAAAACCATAGCCCATCCAGGCCCCGGCATAAAAGCAGTTCCGATAGCCCTGCATCTGGCTTAGCCGACCCTGGGCATCCAGCGCCGCATGGTCAAAGATCGGGTGATCATAAACGATGCGCGCGTCGGTCCGTGCTGGATCGGGCGGGGTGAAAGGGTTCAGCGTAACGAAGAAATCGGTTGTGGTCGGTAGCGGTTGCAACCGGTTCATCCAATAGGTCACTGCGACGCTTGCGGCCTCGTCGCGCTGATCGTTTTGGGTTCGCGATAAATGGTTCCAGCTTGCCCAGGCGCGGCGGCGGCGTGGCATCAGGGCCGGGTCGCGGTGCAAATAGGCGATGTTCGGCTGGAAACGGAAGGCGCCCAAGAGGCTGCGTTCTGTCGCATCGGCATCGGTGAGTAGCGCCAGCGCTTGGTCGGCATGGCAGGCGAGGATGACGGCATCGAAGCGTTCCCAGGCCCCCTGGCGCCGGATTTCGACCCCGGCCCCGCTGCGGCGCAGGGCTTCCACCCCGGCATTCAGGGTAATGCCCGGCAGGTCGGCCAGCAGGCGGCGCACATAGGTCTGACTGCCCCCGGCAACCGTGCGCCACTGCGGGCGGTCGTTGACGCTCAGGAGACCGTGATTGCTGAAAAACCGGGCAAAACTGCGGGCCGGGAAGCCGCGTAAGGTTGCCATTGGGGCCGACCAGATTGCAGCCGCCATCGGCAGCAAATGATCTTGGATAAAGGCCTCGCCATAACCGCCGCGCTTAAGGAAATCCCCTAGCGTCAGATCGGGGGCGCTCGCGTCTTCCAACAACGCCTGGGCGTCGCGGAAAAAGCGCAGAATATCGCGGATCATGCCCCAGTGGCGCAGGTTTACGATATTGCGCTTTTGGGCAAACAGCGCCGCGGTGGAGGTGCCGGAATACTCCAGCCGCCCACCATCGACGGAGACGGAGAAGCTCATATCGCTTGCTGCCGTCGTCACGTCCAAATGGCGGAACATCTGGGTGAGATTCGGATAGTTGCGCTCGTTATAAACGATAAACCCGGTATCGACGGCGACTGGGCGCCCCTCTGCCATAACCTCAAGCGTATTCGAATGGCCCCCGGGGCGGGCTTCTTTTTCGAAGAGGGTAATATTTTGATTACGTAATGACCAAGCGGCGCCGAGACCGGAGATGCCTGACCCGATGATTGCGATGCGTGCAGCAGGGTTCATGCTAAGCGGTCTCCGCAGGGCTAAGGGCATGGAAAGCGGCAAGGGCACGGTCGCGCCCCTCGCTAAGACCGATGCAGGGTTTCGGGTAGGTGTGTCCCAGTTGCACCCCGGCCTCGCGCAGCACTAAGGTCGGGGCGTCCCACGGTTTATGGATGAAAGCGGCGGGCATCCGGGCCAGTTCAGGCACCCAACGGCGCACATAATCGCCCTCGGGATCAAACTTTTCGCCCTGAAGCACCGGGTTGAAGATGCGGAAATAGGGCGCTGCATCGGCGCCGCACCCAGCGACCCACTGCCAGCTTGCGGGATTGCTGGCCGGGTCAGCATCAACCAACGTATCCCAAAACCATTCCTCCCCCGCTTGCCAGGGCTGCAGCAGGTGTTTGACCAGGAGGGAGCCGACGAGCATGCGCACGCGATTGTGCATCCAGCCTGTCTGCCAGAGTTGGCGCATGCCGGCATCGACGATGGGATAGCCGGTCAGCCCCTTTTGCCACGCCCGCAGCACGGCCTCGTCGGCCTGCCACGGGAAGGCTTCGAACTGTGCGCGGATCGGGCGCGTGGCGATCTGCGGTTGATGATAGAGCAGGTGATAGCTGAACTCGCGCCAGCCCAATTCCCGCGTAAAACTCTCCGGTCCCCGCTCGGTCAACTGGCCCTGACAGGCAAGATCGGTGGCGGCCCAAATCTGGCGCGGCCCAATCTCGCCGAAGCGCAGGTGCGGCGACAGGCCGCTGGTCGCGGGCAGATCGGGCCGGTCGCGGCGGTCGGCATAGGATTTAAGGGCGGTCATGAGAAACTGGCTAAGCCGGGCCTGCGCTCCGGCGCTCCCCGGCGTCCAAGCCTCGCGCAGCCCGGCCGCCCAGTCGGGGCGAGTCGGTAGAAACCCCCAAGCCGCTAGCGCGTCGCTGGCAACGGCGGGGGCCTCCGACAGGCGCTGAACCGGCGGCTGGGGCAAGGGGGCACGATTGGCGGCGAGGGGCCGCGCGGTTTTCCAGAAAGGGCTAAACACTTGGAACGGTTTGCCCTGGCCGGTCTTGACCTCCCAAGGTTCGACCAATAAGGCCGCATTGCTGCTGGCAACCTGTACGCCTCGGGCGGTTAGATCGGCCTTCAGGGCGGTATCGACGGCAATTTCCGCCGCCTCATAGCGCCGGTTCCAGAAGAGCTGCCGAGCGCCGGTTTCGGTAACGAGACTGGGAACGACGGTGGCCGCCGCGCCCTGCCGCAGAACCAGGGGAATGCCGTAAGCGGCTAGGTCGGCCCCTAGCGCCGTCAGGCTCTGGTGCAGCCACCAGCGCACTGCACCGCCGAGCGGGCGGAAACTCGGGCTTGTTTCGTCATGGCAATAAAATGCAATCAGGCTGGTTTTCTGCTCGGTCGCGGTGGCAACTGCCGCCGCAAAGGCGGGATTATCCCCCGGCCGAAGATCATTGCGAAACCAAAGCAGCAGGGGCGGGGGTGTCGTCATCGAGCGTCCGAAGCCTTTGTTCTTTTTTCTTGTTCGGGCTGGGCCTCTCGCCGGATCACCGGAAAAATTTCGGCGGCCTGCGTCTTTCGCTAAGATCAGGCCGTAACCTTGCCGGGGGCGCAACCGAAATCCACTTGGATGGCGGTACGCCTATGTCCCGCCCTAACCGGAAGAGATCGTCATGCCGCTGCATTTTCCCCGTTCCTGGGCTTTGCCCGAGGCGTCGGCGACGCCGGAGTCCGTGTTCTTCAACCGCCGCTCTGTGTTGAAAGCGATGGGGGCGGCGCCGCTGCTGGCGAGTGCCGGGGCTTTGCTGCCGGGCGCAGCGGCGGCGGCTTACCCGTATCCGCGCACGTCCACCTATCCGGTGGACCGGCCGGAAACGCCGGAGAAGCTGGCGACCAACTATAATAATTTTTATGAGTTCGGCACGTCGAAATATGTTGCCGATGCCGCCCAGGCGCTGAAAACCAGCCCTTGGAAAGTCACCATCGACGGTCTGGTCGAAAAGCCGCTGACCTTGGATGCCGATGAGTTGATCGGCAAGATGGCCTTGGAGGAACGGGTTTACCGCTTCCGCTGCGTCGAAGCCTGGTCAGCGGTTATTCCCTGGACCGGCTTCCCGCTCGCCGCCTTGGTCAAATTAGCGGCGCCAACCAGCGCGGCCAAATATGTGCGCTTCGAGACTTTCCTCGATTCGGCTA
This sequence comes from Elstera cyanobacteriorum, assembly GCF_002251735.1. Taxonomy (NCBI): domain Bacteria; kingdom Pseudomonadati; phylum Pseudomonadota; class Alphaproteobacteria; order Rhodospirillales; family Rhodospirillaceae; genus Elstera; species Elstera cyanobacteriorum. Next base: position 50,322 of record NZ_NOXS01000024.1, read on the forward strand.
TGGCCTTCGGTCAGCGCCAGTTTTGGCAGCCTTGGCCTTATATCGAAGGCGTAACGGTTGCCGAGGCAATGAACGATCTCGCGTTTATCGCCACCGGCGCCTACGGCAAGCCGCTGCCAAAGCAGATGGGGGCGCCAATCCGCTTGGTGCTGCCGTGGAAGTATGGCTTCAAGTCGATCAAGTCGATCACCAAGATCAGCTTTACCGACAAGCGCCCGGTCAGCTTCTGGGAAAAACTACAAGACAGCGAATATGGTTTTTGGGCGAATGTGAACCCGCAGGTGCCGCATCCGCGTTGGAGCCAAGCGAGCGAACGGACCCTGACGGGGGAGCGCGTCGCAACGCAACTCTTCAACGGCTATGGCGAGTGGGTTGCCGGTCTCTACACCGGGCTTCAGGGCGAAAAACTGTATATGTAGGCGCTTAAAATTGGGGCGGCGACTGGCGCGGCTTTCGTCAGTTGCCGCTATTATGGGCAACTATCAGATAAAATCCGTTAAAAACACGTCATCCTCTTGCGGGCAGCGCCGGTTCCACGCATCGTTGTGACTGAGGCTTCACCATATAGGGGGGACGCATGGCCGAAACCGCAGCAAACCGCCCCATCTTTGACGAAATGCGCGGCACGGATGGCAAAATCCGCCCCGCTTTCGCTGGCGTCGATCAATGGTTGTCGAATATGCCGGATGGGGAACATGGCCGCATGCAATTGCAGGCCGATCTTTTGTACGAGCGTATGGGCATTACCTTCGGGGCCTATGGGTCCGCGAATGGCCATGAACGCTCGATCCCCTTCGACCTGATCCCCCGGGTCTTGGGCAAAACCGAATGGGATAAGCTGGAAGCGGGGTTGCGCCAGCGCGTGCGGGCGCTGAACGCCTTTATGCACGACGCTTACCACCGCCGCGACATCTGCCGCGCCGGCAAAATCCCGGAAGCGCAGATTGTGCGCAACGATCAGTTCCTATCGGTCATGCAGGATTTCGACCTGCCGGGCAGCATCTACGCTCACATCTGCGGCGTCGATCTGGTGCGCGTCTCCGAAGGGCAGTTCTATGTGCTGGAGGATAACTGCCGGGTGCCGTCCGGCGTATCCTATATGCTGGAGAACCGCGAGGTGATGATGCGCCTCGTGCCGTCGCTCTTCACCCAGAACCGCATTCAGCCGGTGGCGCAATATGCCGAAGAGCTGCTGAATACGCTGAAAGCAACGGCTTTTCCGGCGGCCAGCAGCGACCCCTGCGTCGTGCTGCTCACCCCCGGCCCGTATAATAGCGCCTATTTCGAACACGCCTTCCTGGCCGACGAAATGGGGGTGGAACTGGTGCGCGGCACCGATTTGTTCGTCGATGACCATAAGGTCTATATGCGCACCCCGCGCGGGCCGAAGCAGGTGGATGTGATCTACCGCCGGGTTGACGACGTGTTCCTCGATCCGCTGGCGTTCCGGCCCGACTCGATGCTGGGCATCCCCGGCATTATCGGCGCTTACCGGGCGGGGAATATCTCGTTGGCCAATGCCTGCGGCACCGGGATTGCCGACGATAAGGCCACCTATTGTTACGTTCCCGAGATGATCCGTTTTTATCTTGGGGAAGAACCGATCCTACAAAATGTGCCGACCTACCGCTGTTCAGAGGCGCAGGATCTTTTGTATGTGAAGGAGAATTTGAAAGACCTCGTGGTCAAGGAGGTTCACGGCTCCGGCGGCGCCGGCATGCTGGTCGGCCCGACGTCGACCAAGGCGGAAATCGAAACCTTCCGGGAAAAGCTGCTGGCCAATCCCGCCAATTTCATCGCCCAGCCCACCTTGTCGCTTAGCACCTGCCCGACCTTTGTGGAGGAGGGTATCGCCCCCCGCCACGTCGATCTTCGGCCCTTTGTGCTGTCGGGCGACCGAATTGCCATCATGCCCGGCGGGCTGACGCGGGTTGCCTTGCGCAAGGGCTCGCTGGTGGTGAATTCCAGCCAAGGCGGCGGCACCAAGGATACTTGGGTGCTGGCGGACCATTGATCGGAAGGGCGTAGCGAGAATGCTGAGCAGTACCGCAGGAAATATCTACTGGATGGGGCGCTATATCGAGCGCGCCACCAATACCGCCCGCATGCTGGAAGCGACCAACCGCATGTGGCTGATGGCCGGGGGCAGCCGCGAATGGCAGTCGCTGGCAATGGCCTTCGGCTTGGACGAGAATTTCGAAAAGAAATACCCGGATCGCGCGGTCGGCGATTTTGTCACCTTCATGGGGGTGGATAGCAGCAACCCGTCCAGCATCGCCGCCTCCATCCAAGCGGCGCGCTATAATGCGCGGGCGGAACGCAATAACTTGACCGTTTCGGTCTGGGAATATCTCAACGAGGCGTCGATCCAACTGCGCAGTAAGCTTGATAAGCCGCTGATCGGCAGCGCCATTCAAGATTTTCTCGATTGGACCAAGCGCCAGATGATCCTAGTGGCCGGGGCGTGCGAAACGACGCTGCTGCGCGACGAGGCCTATCACTTTCTGTCGCTCGGCACGTACATCGAGCGCGCCGATAATACCGCCCGCATCCTCGATTCGAAGTATCATATTCTGCTGCCCCAGGGCGAAAAAGTGGGCGGCGGCGTCGATTACTATCAATGGACGGAAATTCTCAACTGCATCAATGCCCTGCGCACCTACCGCCGGGTCTATAGCAGTGCGGTTTTACCGTGGCGCGTGGCGGAATTGATGATCCTGCGCTCGGACCTGCCCCGGTCTTTGCACTTTTGCTTAACCCAGATCATGGACAATCTCGATGCGCTCGCCCAGATCTACGGGACGCGCCACGAATGTCACCGGCTGTGCGGGGTGCTGGCGTCCGGTCTGCGCTACGGCAAGGTCGATGATATTTTTAAGCGCGGTCTTCACGAATTCTTGGTGGAGTTCATCGATAAAAATAATGACCTGGGGGTGGAAATCACCCGCAACTATCTGATCAACCCCTAACCCCGCCCGCAACCCCGCGCCCCCGTCCCTCCAGCGACAAGGAAACCCGCCGTGGCGTCCCGTCTGATTCTGGATATCACGCACCGTACCCGCTATCGGTTCGATGGGCCGACGACGGCGGTGCAATACCTGCGCTTGTCGCCGGGGGAGTGCAACGGCCAAAAGGTTCATGCCTGGGCCGTGGAAGCGCCGGGCGACCTGTTCCCCTGGCGCGATGGCCATCGCAACCTCGTTCACAGCCTCTATCTGCACGAACCGCTGACCGAAATCGAATTGGTGGCGCGCGGCCGGGTTGAGACGGTCGATCAAGCGGGGGTGCTGGGCGAGGATGGGGCGGGCGCCCTGCCGCCCGAGTATTGGCTGCGCGAGGGACCGTTGACCGGCCTCGGCACGGGGGAGGCGGGCCTCCAAATGCGGGCGTTCAACCGCGATGTGACCCGGCACCGCCCGGCCCAGCGCCTGGATTTCCTGCATCACCTGCTGCGCGCGATTGTCGATCGGATGCCCTATCAGCCGGGGGTGACGGTAGCGGGCACCACGGCGGCGGAAGCCTTGGTGAAGGGCGCCGGGGTGTGCCAGGACCATGCCCATGTGTTTATTGCCATCGCGCGGGCGAATGGTATTCCGGCCCGCTATGTCTCGGGCTATCTCCTGTCCGGCCCGGTCTCCGGTCCGCAGGACGTTGGGCACGCTTGGGCGGAAGCCTATGTGCCGGGCCTTGGCTGGGTGGGATTCGACCCGTCGAATGGTATCTGCCCAACGGCCTCTTATGTTCGCGTTGCCATCGGCACCGATTACAGCGACGGGTGCCCGGTGCGCGGAATGCGCGGCGGCGGGGGCGGCGAGACCTTGGCGGTCAATGTCTCCGTTTCCCCGCTGGAACGGCGGCCCAACAATCCCTACACTGCGACCCAGCAATAAGGCTCTAAAACAAAAACAAAGAAAAACAATGACCTACTGTCTTGGAATGCGGTTGCGCGATGGGCTTGTCATGGTGTCGGACTCGCGCACCAATGCCGGTATCGACCATATTTCGACCTTCCGCAAAATGCATGTTTGGGAAGAACCGGGCGACCGGACCATTTTGCTGGCGACGGCGGGCAATCTGGCCATCAGCCAATCGGTCGTGCATTTCATCAACGAAGGGCTGGTGTTGCCCGGGCATGACGAGCCCAGCACGATGAAAACCGTGCGCAATCTGTTTGAAGCCGCGCAATTGATCGGCGAGGCGATTCGCACGGTTCACAAGATCGATGGATCGCGGCTGGAAGCCAAGGATGGCAGCGGTTTTAATATCTCTTGCCTGCTGGGCGGCCAAATCAAGGGCGAGGCGCCCCGGCTTTTCCTGATCTATTCTGCCGGGAATTTTATCGAAGCGACCGACGATACCCCCTATTTCCAGATCGGCGAGACGAAATACGGCAAGCCGATCCTCGACCGCGCGCTTAGCCACGATTTGGCGTTGGAGCAGGCGGTGAAGCTGGCGCTGATCTCGATGGATTCGACCCTTCGCTCGAACCTCTCGGTTGGACTGCCGCTCGATCTGGTACTCTATCGCACCGACGCGCTGACGCTGGCCCTACACCGCAAGATCGATGAGACCGACCCCTATTTCAGCACCATTCGTCAACAATGGTCGAGTTCGCTGAAAAACGCTTTCGCGGCCCTGTCCGATCCGGTCTGGTCCTAGGCTTAAATGGCCCCGGTGATTTACACCGGGCCAAAAATCCTTAAACTCACCGCAGGGAGTGATCCGCACGAAGCCGCCGCCAGAGCGGCCAGGGGAGAACAGCGGTGATTTCGGGGGATGCTACCGGCGCGCCGCCACGGGCGCCCGGGAAAGGGCGGTATAATTCATTTCGGATCATCGGTGGGGCCTCGTTAGGGGCTTTATTCGAATGGTACGATTTCTATGTGTACGGTGCCCTGGCGTCGGTGCTGGGGCATGTTTTTTTTCCGCCTATCGACGAAAGTTTCGCCTTTTTCGCCAGTCTGGCCGCCTTCGGCGCGGGGTTTGCCGTTCGGCCCTTCGGCGCGCTGGTCTTTGGTTGGCTTGGGGATTTTATCGGGCGAAAATATGCGTTTCTGCTGACCATTCTCGTGATGGGCAGTTCGACCGCGCTGGTCGGACTGTTGCCGACCTATGAACAGATCGGCCTTGCGGCGCCAATTCTACTGATCATCCTGCGGCTCGCCCAAGGCCTCGCCCTTGGCGGCGAATATGGCGGCGCGGCGATCTTTGTTGCCGAACATGCACCAGCCAACCGGCGCGGGTTGCACACCAGTTGGATTCAGACGACGGCAACCCTCGGCTTCGGCTTATCGTTGATCGTGGTTTTGATTTGCCGGGCCAGTTTAAGCCCAGCAGAATTTCTGGAATGGGGCTGGCGGCTACCCTTTATCGCCTCCATCCTGCTGCTCGGCCTATCGGTCTATATCCGCGTCCGCCTGCACGAATCGCCGCTGTTTACCGAGCTTAAGGCGCGCGGGCAGACGTCGAAACAGCCGATCACCGACTCGCTGCTGCGCTGGCGCAACCTGCGCTGGATGTTGCTGGCGCTGTTCGGGGCAACGGCGGGGCAGGCGGTGATTTGGTATGCTGGGCAATTCTATGTGCTGTTCTTCCTGCAAAGCACGCTGAAGGTGCCGCACGATACCGCAACCCTGTTGGTTGCCGCCGGGCTGCTGTTGGGAACGCCGTTTGTCGTCCTGTTTGGCTATCTCTCTGATCTGATCGGGCGCAAACCAATCATGATTGCCGGTTGCCTGATTGCTGCCGTTAGTCTCATCCCAGTTTTTAAGGGGCTGACACTGGCGACCAATCCCGCCCTTGTGCGCGCCTCCCAGGCGGCGCCGATTAGCGTCAGCGGCAGCGATTGTTCGGCGATGCTGTGGCGAAGCGAGGCGACGATTTGCGATCTGGTGCGCGCCCAACTGTCGCGCGGCGGCATCCCCTACGAGTGGGAAACGTCGCCCGGCCAGCCGCTGAGCGTGAAGATTGCGGGGCAGGGCATTCCGGTCGATGAAACCCTATTGGGGCTGACGATGGCCTTGCGCACGGCGGGCTACCCGGAGCGGGCCGACCCGGCGCAAATCAACTTCCCCCTCGCCATCGGATTGCTGACCGTGCTGATGACCTTCGTCGCGATGGTCTATGGGCCGATTGCCGCCTTTCTGGTCGAACTGTTTCCCACGCGGGTCCGCTTTACCTCGCTGTCGCTGCCCTATCACCTCGGTAACGGTTGGTTCGGCGGTATGTTGCCGGTGATTGCCTTCGGCATGGTGCTGGAAACCGGAAATATCTATGCGGGGCTTTGGTACCCGATCATCGTGGCCGCCGCGTCGGCGATCATCGGTTTCTTTTTCCTCAATGAAACCTATAACCGCAATCTGATGCGCGTGACCCATCCGGTCGGGAATGCGCTGTCCCCCGCCTCCTCGTCCGACACGTGATCGCGATTGTTTCCGCCCGCCCGCTGTGGCACAAGGCGGAGCGATTTTTTTCGATTTTAGGGGGAGGGGGGCAGGATGGCCGCTTATCAATATATCTATGTGATGAAGGGGCTGTCGAAAGTCTATCCGGGCGGTAAGAAGACGCTGGATAACATTTGGCTGAGCTTTCTGCCCGGCGCCAAAATCGGCGTTATCGGCCCGAACGGCGCCGGTAAATCGACCCTGATGAAGATTATGGCGGGCCTCGATAAGGAATTCGGCGGCGAGGCCTGGGCGGCGGAAGGCGCCAAGGTGGGCTATTTGTCTCAGGAACCGCATCTCGATCCGGCGAAGGACGTGATGGGCAATGTCATGGACGGGCTGAAGGAAACCAAGGCGCTGCTCGACCGGTTTGACGCCGTTTCCGCCCGCTTCGCCGAAGAACTGTCCGACGACGAGATGAATGCGCTGATCGCCGAACAGGCGGAGTTGCAGGAACAGATCGACGCGATTGACGGTTGGGATCTCGACCGGACCATCGAAATCGCGATGGATGCGCTGCGCTGCCCGCCGGGCGATGCCGATGTAACCAAACTCTCCGGGGGGGAACGCCGCCGGGTCGCGCTCTGCCGTCTGCTGCTGGAAAAGCCGGACATGCTGCTGCTCGACGAACCGACCAACCATCTCGACGCCGAATCGGTCGCGTGGCTCGAACGCTTCCTCCATGATTATAAGGGCACCGTCGTGGCGGTAACCCATGATCGCTACTTCCTCGATGAAGTCGCGGAATGGATCCTGGAAGTGGATCGTGGCCAGGGCTATCCCTTCCACGGCAATTACACCGGCTGGCTGGCCGACAAGCAAAAGCGGCTGGAGCAGGAAGGTAAGCAGGAAGCCGCCCGCCAGAAGACCCTGGAACGGGAACTGGAATGGGTGTCGCAAAGCCCGAAGGCCCGCCAAGCCAAGTCTAAGGCGCGTCTGGCGGCCTATGACGATCTCGTCAATCAGTCGAAGGAAAAGGCGCCAGAAACCGCCCAGATCGTGCTGCCGCCCGGCCCGCGCCTGGGGAATGTCGTGATTGAAGCCGAACACCTGAAGAAAGGTTTCGGCGACCGGCTGCTGATCGACGATGTGTCCTTCCGCTTGCCCCCCGGCGGCATCGTCGGCGTCATCGGCCCGAACGGCGCCGGGAAGACGACGCTGTTCCGCATGATCACCGGGCAGGAACAGCCAGACGGCGGGACTTTCCGCGTCGGTGATACGGTGGCGCTCGGCTATGTTGATCAGTCGCGCGACGCGCTCGATGCCAATAAGACCGTTTGGGAAGAAATTTCCGGCGGGCAGGATGAAATCGACCTGGGGCGCCGCAAGATGCCCTCGCGCGCCTATTGCGCCCTGTTTAACTTCCGGGGCGCGGATCAGCAGAAGAAGGTTGGCATGCTGTCGGGCGGGGAGCGCAACCGCGTCCATCTCGCCAAGATGCTGAAGACCGGCGCGAATGTGCTGCTGCTCGACGAACCGACCAACGATCTCGACGTCGATACGCTGCGCGCGCTGGAAGAAGCCCTGCTGGATTATGCCGGGTGCGCCGTGGTCATCACCCATGATCGCTGGTTCCTCGACCGGATCGCCACCCATATCCTGGCGTTCGAAGGCGACAGCCAAGTGGTGTGGTTCGAAGGGAACTACCAGGATTACGAAGCGGATCGCAAGCGCCGCTTGGGGGCGGATGCCGATCAGCCGCACCGCATCAAATACAAGCCGCTGGCGCGGTAAAGCAAAAGGGCGGAAGCTGGTGCTTCCGCCCTTTTTTATTGTGCGATGGCTTGGGTCTAAGCCCGGATTTGCGTTAAGAAACGCTGCACTTCTTCCGACAGCATATCGGTATTCTGCGCCATCACATGGGTGGCCTGCTGAACGATACCTGCCGATTTCCCGGCCAGAACGGCGGCTTCCGTCACCGTCGTGATGCGCTCCAGCGCCTCGCCGGTGCTGGTCGCGGCTTCCGAGACGTTGCGGGCGATTTCCTGGGTGGCGGCGCCCTGCTGCTCGACGGCCGTGGCAACGACCGAGGAGATTTCGTCGAGCTGCTGAATGGTCAGCACGATCTGGCGAATAGCGCCGACCACATCGTTGGTGGTGCTTTGGACCTGCGAAATCTGGCGCTGGATTTCGTCGGTCGCTTTTGCCGTTTGCCCGGCGAGGGTTTTGACTTCGGAGGCGACGACCGCAAACCCCTTGCCTGCATCGCCCGCCCGCGCGGCTTCGATGGTGGCATTGAGGGCCAATAGGTTCGTCTGCCCGGCGATATCATTGATCAGGCGCACCACTTCATCGATGCGGCTGGTGGCATTATTCAGGTTTTCGACGATGCCATTGGTCCGCTCGGCATCCTGCACGGCAACTCGCGTAACTTCCGACGAGCGGTTAACCTGGCGGGAGATTTCGCGGATCGACGCCAGCAGCTCTTCCGCCGCCGAGGCAACGGTTTGCACATTATGGGTGGCGTGCTGCGACAGGGTGGCGGCTTCCCCGGCTTCGCGCTGGGTTTCGTCGGCCGTCTGCGACACGCTATCGGCGGTGCCGCGCAGGGCATGGACTGACCCGGCCACCTGATCGACGACGGTTTTCACCGTATCCTCGAAGGTATCGGCCAGTTCCAAGCGCGCCCGGCGGCGTTCCTGGGCGGCGCGGGCGCTTTCTTCCGCTGCGTGCCGCTCGGCTTCCTTCACTGCCAGGGCATTGGCGCGGAAGACTTCCATCGCCGCAGCCATCGCGCCGATTTCGTCGGTGCCGCTTTTCGGCGTGGCCACGGTCAGATCGCCATCGGCCAGCCGTCGCATTGCCCCCGACAGGCGGGTGAGTCGCCCGACGATGGAGCGCAGGACCACCAACCAGCCGATCAGCAGGGCGGCGATCAGTGCAGCCCCGCCGAGCACGATCAGCACGGTCTGGGCGCGCAGACTGTCGGAATTTGCGGTTTCGGTCTTCACCTTCACTTGGGCTTGCACTTCCTCGACCAACCGGCTTACCGCCGACTGCAGGGCGCGGGCGTAGGAGGCGGTTTCCCCGAGCGCCACTTCGGCATCGGTGCGGGCGCGCAACTCGTCCTGACGGCGGGTGAGGATCGTCGTGGCGGTGGCCTGGCCTTGCGGCGGCGCCCCAAAGACCAACATATCTTCGATGGCTTGGGAGGCCGCAGTGCCCAATTGCCCTAAGGTCGCATCGCCGCGCAAACGCATCGCAAGGCCGCGCAGTTCGGCTGCCAGCGGGTCGGTGCGCAGTTTGATCAGCGACAGGCGCCCGCCATCGGGCGTATTGGCGGCTTCCGCCATGTAGCCGACGAAGAGATTGGCGTTGGACACGGCAGTCAAATAGCGCCGGAAGCCCCCGAAACTGTAATTCTCGATGGTTTCGAGCTGACTATTGATGTCTTTTTGTGCCTCGGTCAGCTTTGCCTTCAGTTCCCGCTCAGGGGCTTGATTGAGGTCATCCAGCCGCTGCGAGATTTCGGCCATGCCGATGCTCATCTGGCGGGTGGTAAAGCCAATCGGGGCGGTCAGCAGGTCCAGCAGTTTGCTGTGCTTGCTGCGCAACTCATTCATCTGCTGGGTTTGCGTGTCTGACAGCTCTAGGCGCTTGGTGGTCAGATCGTTTTGCAACTCGATCAACTCGCGCAGCCGGTCGGTGTAAAGCTCGACGGCTTGCAGGGTTTCGGCTTGGTTCGAGAGGGTCTTGAGCTGGCCGAGCGCGCCTTTGAGCTTGCCGTAAGCCGCTTCGTAATTGGTGAAGGCGTTTTCCTGATCGCCTTGGCTGCGCGCATTACCGATCAGCCCGGCGGCGGCGACCAGCGAGGCGGCGGATTCGGACAGTTCGCCCGCGTAGGTGACTGCCGGAACCTGGGTTTCCGACAAATTTCGGAAAGTATCCGTAAAATCCTGGACGAATAGAACCCCGACCACTGCCGACCCGAGGGTTGTGGCAACAATAATACCCATTGCTGCCATTAATTTTCCGGCAAGGCCGCGGCCGCGAATAGCATCCGACGTGGCGCAAATTTTCTTCATGGTTCCTCCCAACCCAGCGAGTGGCGGGGGTTCGGCCCCTGCTCCTTTAGTGGTCATAGTGTCGCAGTATGGGGCAGGTCTGCCGGGAAATCGAGAGGGAACTGTGACGATTTTGGGACGAGTTGACGTCTTCTGCGGGGGGCAGCCCTGTCCCGCCCGGGGGTTCGCCCCGAAAAATAGGACAAGGCTGCTTTATTTTTAGGCGTTCGGGGTTTCTGATACCGGAGTGGCCTCCGGCTCATGGTGGCCTTGGGCCGCCTGGCGGCGCTTTTTGGCGCGGTCAGAGAAGCCTTGGCAGACGACATAGAAGACCGGCGTGAAGATCAGCCCGAACAACGTCACCCCCAGCATGCCGGAGAAGACGGCGGTACCGAGCGACTGGCGCATTTCCGCCCCGGCGCCCTGGGCCAGTACCAGCGGCACGACGCCGAGGATGAAGGCCAGCGAGGTCATGACGATGGGGCGCAGGCGGGTGCGGGCGGCGGCGACGGCGGCTTCAAAGCGGCTCATCCCCTCCTCATGGGCCTGTTTGGCGAACTCGATGATCAGAATGGCGTTCTTCGCGGCAAGGCCGACCAGCACGACAAGGCCGATATCGACGAGGATATTGCGGTCGAGGTTCTGGGTGCCGACGCCGATCATCGCCGCTAGGATACACATGGGCACGATCAGCACGACGGCGAGCGGCAGCAGCCAGCTTTCATAAAGGGCCGCTAGTAGCAGGAAGACGAAGACGACCGCCAGCACGAAGGCGTAAATCGCGGTATTGCCCGCCAGCTTTTCTTGCAGGGCGATTTCGGTCCATTCGAAGCCGAAGCCCGGCGGTAGCTTTTCGGCGGCCAGGGCCTCCATCGTCTTGATCGCCTCGCCGCTCGAATAACCGCGGGCCAAGGACACTTGCAGTTCGGCAGCGGGATAGAGGTTGTAGCGCGGCACACGATAGGCGCTGGTCACATCGCTAAAGGTGGCGACGGAGCCGATGGGCACCATCTGGCCATCCTGATTGCGGGTTTTCAGATTGGCGATATCGCGCGTCGTCAGGCGGTAGGGATTATCGGCCTGTGCCGTCACGCGGAAGGTGCGGCCGAGGATGTTGAAGTCGTTGACAAAGGCCGACCCCATGTAAACCGATAGGGTTTCGAAGACGCGGGTGATCGGCACGCCCAGGGTTTCCGCCTTCACCCGGTCGATATCCGCGTAGATCTGCGGCGTGCGCGTGTTGAAGAAGGTGAAGGCCGAGGTGAAGTTGGGGTTCTGACCCAGAGGCCCGGCCATCGCCCAGGTGGCGCCTTCCAGCGCGGGCAGGCCGCGCCCGGCGCGATCCTGCACATAGCCCTTCAGCCCGCCGCCGGTGCCGATACCGGGAACCGAGGGCGGTTCCACGACAAGCGCAAAGGCATCGGAGAGTTGGAAGAGTTGCTTGCGCAGATCGCCGACGATGCTTTGGGTGGTCACCCCCAGCTTCGCCCGCTCCTTAAAGTCTTTCAGGCCGATGAAGACCACGCCATTGTTCGGGGCGATGGTGAAGGTTGACCCATCGAGACCGGCGAAGGCGATGGCGTTCTGCACACCGGGATGGGCGCGGATAATGTCGGACGCGCGGCGGATCACACTATCCGTCCGCTCCAGCGTCGCCCCTGGCGGCAGTTGCACGACGCCGATCAGATAACCGCGATCAAGCTGCGGGATCAGCCCGGTCGGGGTCGCCTGGAGCCGTTCATAGGTCAGCCCAAGCAGCGCCACATAGATCGGCAGCACGATCAGGCTGAGGCGGACGAGGCGGCGGGTTAGCCCGGCATAGCCCCTGCCGAGCCCTTCAAAGGCCGCATCGAACTTGGCGAAGAACCAAGTAATCGGCGACCCCAAGATTTGCAGCCAGCGCGGCCCATGCGGTTCCTCGCTATGCGGCTTCAGCAGGATGGCGGCGAGGGCAGGGGAGAGGGTGAGCGAGACAAAGGCCGAAATCAGCGTCGCCCCGGCAATCGTCACGGCGAACTGCCGATAGAACGACCCTTGCAGCCCGGAAATGAAGGCCGTGGGGATGAAGACGGCGCAGAGCACGAGGGCGATGGCGATCAGGGCGTTGCCCACTTCGTCCATCGTCTTATGGGCGGCGGCTTTCGGCGTTAACCCCTGGCGCAGGTATCGTTCGACGTTTTCCACGACGACGATGGCATCATCGACGACGATCCCGATAGCGAGCACGAGGCCGAACAGCGACAAGGTATTAAAGGAAATCCCCACGGCCCCCATGATCAGGAAGGCGCCGACCAAAGAGACGGGAATGGCGATGATCGGGATGATCGCCGCGCGCCATTTCTGGAGGAATAGAATGACGACGACGACGACCAGTACCACGGCTTCCAGCAGGGTCTTGATCACTTCATCGACCGATTCGGCGATGAAATTGGTCGGGTTATAGACCACCGAATAATCCAACCCGGCGGGGAAGTCTTTTTTCAGCCGCTCCATTTCCCGCAAGATCGTATCGGACGTTGCGAGCGCGTTGGAGCCAGGGCGCTGGAAAATCCCCAGCGCAGTGGCGGGCTTATTATTCAGCAGGGAGTTGAGCGTATAATCCTGCGACCCGAGTTCGACCCGGGCAATGTCGCGCAGGCGGATATACGAGCCATCCCCATCGGCGCGGATGACGATGGCACCGAACTCGCTAATATCGGACAGGCGGCCCTGGGTGCGCACGGTAAACTGGAAGGCGGCTTCGGCTTTGGCGGGCGGCTGATTGATTGCGCCCGCCGCGACCTGCACGTTGGCGGCGCGGATGGCGGCGACTACCTCGCCGGCGGTCAGATTGCGGGCGGCGATTTTGGCCGGATCAAGCCAGACGCGCATGGCGTAGTCGCGCGCGCCGAACACCGTGACATTGCCGACGCCATCGACGCGGGCCAGCACGTCCTTCACATAAAGCGTCGCATAGTTGGAAATATACTGCTGATCGCGGCTATCGTCCGGCGACAGCATATGCACGACCATCATCAGGTCGGGCGAGGCTTTCAGCACATTAACGCCGAGGCGGCGCACTTCTTCCGGCAGGCGCGGTTCGGCAATCGACACGCGGTTCTGCACCAGCACCTGCGCTTGATCGATGTTGGTGCCGGGCTTGAAGACGACGTTGATCGAAATGCGCCCGTCGCCGGTCGATTGCGAGCTGATGTACAGCATGCCATCGACGCCGTTCACTTCCTGCTCGATTGGCGTTGCCACCGTATCGGCCACCACCTGCGCATCGGCGCCCGGATAGGTCGCGGTGATATTCACCGTCGGCGGCGCGATTTCAGGATATTCGGCGACCGGCAGCCGCGTTTGCGCAATGGCGCCCGCGATGGTGAGAATGATCGACAGCACCGTCGCGAAAATCGGGTGGTCGATGAAGAAATGCGTAAAGCGCATTGCCGGATCCTATAGGGGAACTTTGAAACGCGACGGTAAAAGCACGCGAAAAGGCTTAGCGCATGCCCGGTTTGATTTCGCCGGGCATCGGCGTAACGGTGCCGCCGGGGCGGACGAAGGGATTGGCGTTGCCGCCGATGATGATTTTCTCATCGCCCTTCAGCCCGTCGCGGATAACGCGCAGGCCATTATCGATGCCGCCAAGGGTGACGACCTTCGGCACGACCTTATTGTCGGGGCCAACGGTCAGCAGCACTTTGCGCGCCTGATCAGAGACGATGGCCGAATCGGGCACCAGCAGCCCGTCATATTCACCGCCCCACAGGCGCAGACGCCCGAAGCTGCCCGGCGTTAAGAACTGATCGCCGTTTTCGAACACGGCGCGGCCCCGGATCGTGCCCGACCGGCCGTTGAGTTCGTTATCGATGAAGTCGAGGCCGCCCTGGCGCTTCCATTCGGTTTCGTCGCCCAGGCGCACCTGCACGGTGATGCTGCCGTTGCTATCGCGGTTCGACGGGCGCTGGCCGGATTTGGCGAGGCGCGCGTAGCGGATGTAATCGGCTTCCGACGCATCGAAGCTGAAGTTGATGGGGTCGGTCCGCACAATCGTGGTCAGCAGCGTCGCGCTTTGGCCGCTGGCGACGAGATTGCCGATATCGACGCGCTTATCGGAAATTCGGCCCGCGATAGGGGCGCGCACCTGCGTCCATTCCAGGTTCAGGGCGGCATTTTTCACGGCAGCCTCGGCGGCGGCCTGCTGAGCGCGGGCGACCGACAGGGCGGCTTGGCGCTGATCGAGGTCGCGGCCCGTGATCGTCTGATTCTTAATCAGGCCCTGGGCGCGCTCAAGGTCGGTTTCGTTCAGCCGCACCTGCGCGCGGGTGCGGGCCACGTCGGCGCGGGCCGATTCCAGCGCGATTTCATAGGGGCGCGGGTCGATGGTGAACAGAAGGTCGCCCTTCTTCACAATCTGCCCGTCGCGGAAATGCACTTGCTCGATATAGCCCGACACGCGCGGGCGCAGGTCCACGCGCTCCACCGCTTCGAACCGGCCGGTATATTCGTCCCACTGGGTTATCTTTTGCGCCAGCGGCGGCGCGACGGTGACCGGCGGCGCCGGTGGTGCGCCTTGGGCCAGGGCCGCGTGCGGTGCCGCTGTAGCGCTTGCCAGCAGCATCAGCGCCGTGCAGGCGGTGCGGAAACGGAAACCATTCAGCGAAAAACGGGGCATCACACTACCTATGAAGGGCAACGATGGCGGCTGGCGGTACAAAAGGGGACCGTAATTCGGTTGGATAACGCCGTCAACCCACCCCGGAGAAAATTTCCGGGGGCGGATGATTTGCACTGCAATGTAGCGCGATTTCGCGGGCGCGGTAGAAAAATTTGCGTTTCCGCGCGTTTTTGACGGCGCAAGACGATTTGACGGAAGCCTGAAAAATCGCTTAGCGTTTGTCCCGGCGCGAAGCAGCCGGTCGGAGAGCGCGCCGCCGACCTTCGGAGAATACCAAAATGACGACGCCCGTAGTCCGTCCGCACTCCCCCTATTTTAGCTCCGGCCCCTGCGCCAAGCGGCCTGGCTGGACGCCGCAGGCCCTGGCCGATGCCGTTCTCGGCCAATCCCATCGCGGCAAGCCCGGTAAAGCCCGCTTGGCCGAGGTGATCGACCGCACCCGCGCGGTTTTGCAGGTTCCCGCCGAATATCGCATCGGCATCGTTCCCGCGTCCGACACCGGGGCGGTGGAGATGGCGCTTTGGTCGCTGCTCGGCGCCCGCCCGGTCGATATGCTGACCTGGGAGAGCTTCGGGTCCGAATGGGTGACCGATGTGGTCAAGCAGTTGAAGCTGCCTGACGCCCGCACGCTTAAAGCCGGTTACGGCGCGCTGCCCGATTTGGCGCAGGTGAATAAGGACCATGACATCGTCTTCACCTGGAACGGCACCACCGCCGGGGTCCGGGTGCCAAACGCCGATTGGATCGCCGATGATCGCAGCGGTCTGACCATCTGCGACGCAACCTCCGCCGCGTTTGCGATGGATTTGCCGTGGCCGAAGCTCGATGTCACCACCTTCTCGTGGCAAAAGGTGCTGGGCGGCGAAGGCGGGCACGGCATGATTATTCTCAGCCCGCGCGCCGTCGAACGGCTGGAAACTTATGTTCCGGCCTGGCCGCTGCCGAAAATCTTCCGCCTCACCAAGGGGGGCAAGCTGATCGAAGGGATTTTCAAGGGCGAGACGATTAATACGCCGTCGATGCTCTGCGTTGAAGACTACCGCGACGCGCTGATCTGGGCCGAGGGCGTTGGCGGTCTGCCGGGCTTGATCGCCCGCTCCGAAGCCAATCTGGCGGCGCTGGCCGCCTGGGTGGCGCGGACCGATTGGGTGGATTTCCTGGCGGATGTGCCGGAAACCCGCTCCTGCACCTCGATCTGCCTGAAGATCATTGATCCCTGGTTCACCGGCCTTGCGGCGGACGCCCAAGCCGAGGTGCCAAAGCGCATCGCCGCCCGGTTGGAGAAGGAAAAGATCGCCTTCGACATCAACGGCTACCGCGACGCCCCCCCGGGCTTGCGCATTTGGGGTGGTGCCACGGTCGAAACCGCCGATCTTGAGGCGCTGACGCCCTGGCTGGACTGGGCCTATGCCCACGTGAAGGCCGAACTGGCCGTCGCCGCCTAAGGCGTCTTCCCCCTGTTTTTTATCAGAACGCGGCCTGGATACTCCGGGCCGCGATCCCTCGAGGTGTGCCATGCCCAAGGTTCTGATTGCCGATTCCCTCAGCCCGCGCGCTGTCGATATTTTCCGCACGCGCGGCATCGAGGTCGATGTGAAAACCGGCCTGAAGCCGGACGATATTAAAGCGATCATCGGCGGTTACGACGGTCTCGCCGTTCGCTCCGCCACCAAAGTCACGGCGGAGATTATCGCCGCCGCCCCCGGCCTGAAAGTGATTGGCCGCGCGGGGATTGGCGTTGATACCGTCGATGTCGCCGCCGCGACCCAGGCGGGGATTGTCGTGATGAATACGCCCTTCGGCAATTCCATCACGACGGCGGAACATGCGATTGCGATGATGTTCGCGCTCGCCCGTCAAATCCCGCAGGCCGACCGGTCGACCCAAGCCGGGAAGTGGGAAAAATCGAAGTTCATGGGGGTCGAGGTCACGGGCAAAACGCTGGGGATCATCGGCTGCGGCAATATCGGCGCCATCGTTGCCGACCGCGCCTTAGGGCTGCGCATGAAGGTCGTAGCCTTCGACCCGTTTTTGACGGTGGAGCGCGCGAAGGCGCTTGGGGTGGAAAAGGTGGAGTTGGACGATCTGCTCGCCCGCGCCGATTTCATCACCCTCCATACGCCGCTGACCAATGATACCCGCGATATTTTGAATGCCGCCGCTTTTGCCAAAATGAAGCCCGGCGTGCGGATCATCAATTGCGCGCGCGGTGGGCTGATCGTCGAAGCCGATCTGAAGGCCGCCTTGGAGGCGGGGCAGGTCGCGGCGGCGGCGCTCGACGTTTTCCCAGTCGAACCCGCGAAGGACAATATTCTCTTCGGGCTGGAGAATATCGTCGTCACCCCGCACCTCGGCGCCGCGACGACCGAAGCGCAAGAAAATGTTGCCCTGCAAATCGCCGAGCAAATGTCGGATTTTCTGCTCGACGGGGCTGTGACCAATGCGGTCAACGTCCCAAGCGTGTCGGCAGAAGAAGCGCCGCGCCTCACGCCCTATATCCGGCTTGCCGAACAGCTCGGCTCGCTCGCCGGGCAATTGCTAACCTCTGGCGTTACGGCGGTGACGGTGGAGTTTCATGGCGAGGCAAGCGCGCTCAACACCCGCCCAATTACAGCGGCGGCGCTGACCGGCCTGCTAAAACCGGCGCTCGACCGGGTGAATATCGTCTCCGCCCCCGTTGTTGCCAAGGAACGCAATATTCAGATTGCCGAGCTGACGCGCGACACGGCGAGCGATTATCACACGCTGCTATCTTTGACTGTTGAAACCGAAACCGGGCCGCTGGTGTTGCAAGGCACCCTGGTTGGGGCCACGCTACCGCGCATCGTGAAGCTCGGCGCCGTGCCGCTCGAAGCGGAATTGGGGCAGCATATGCTGTTCATCCGCAATCGGGATAAGCCCGGTTTCATTGGTGCGCTCGGTGGGGTGCTGGGCGATGCGGGGGTCAATATCGCGACCTTCCATCTCGGGCGGACAGCCCCCGGCGCCGATGCCGTGCTGCTGACGGAGGTGGATCAACCGATCCCGGCGGCGTTGCTCGATGCGGTGCGCCGCCTGCCGCAAGTGGTGGAGGCACGGGCGCTGGCGTTCTAATCTTTCGTCGCGCATCGAAAAGCCGGGCCGTTTGTGCCCGGCTTTTTGCTTTTTGGTGCGCCGTTCTCTGGTAATCTTCCCAGGATAAAATTAGGGGGAAGGCTATGGCGTCCATTTTTGATCTGCCGCTTGCGGCCCATGCTCGGCAGGTGCCGATCACCGTCATTTTCTTCACGGTGCTGTCGCAGATTTCGGGCTTTCATGAAACATGGGAGGCGTCGCTATTCTATGGCATTGCCATCGCGGTTGGCATGCACGCCGTCGTCTATGGTATCGGCTGGCTCATGCGCCGGTAAAAAAACGCCGACCCTGCGGGGGCAGGATCGGCGGAAGGTGGCTACCAAAACGAGATCGACGAAAAAAGCTTACTGGGCCGCGTGCGGCAACCAAGCACTCGGGTGATCATTACCATTGGCGTGACCGTGGGACAGGACGGAGGCTTGCTCGATAATCCCGTACCAGCCCAGGCCGTCATAGGTTTCATAGCCGGGGGTTAGCGAATAACCGACGATCGTGCCATCCGCCCGCACAAAGGCGCCCTGCTCCTCACCGCGCTTGATGTCCAGCCTATAGCGGTCACCCAACGTATAGCCGGAGCCTTTCGACGCGGCGATGATGCGATGCTGCGCGTCGATTAGCAGGCAGCGGGTGCGCGGCTTTTCCTCCGGCGTTAGGCGGACTTGATCGACCACGGTTTGCGACTGGTTTTCCCAATCGAAGAAGATCGCCAGCACGCCTTGCGCCGCCCCATCGGTGGCACCGCCAGCCCGGATGGCGGTGGCATAGGTGGCGACCGATTGATTACCAAGGCGGCTTTCGCGGCTAATGTCGGCAACGGCGAAATCGGTCCCGTCGCGGGTGGAGAGGGCTTGGCCGAACCACGGCGCATGGGCGTAATTCTGGCCGATCAGTCCCGGATACCGGTTCGGGCGGCCATTGGCGATGATATTGCCTTGGCGGTCCAAGACCCAAAGGTCGAGGTAGACCGTGTAACTATCCAAGATCACGCCCAGGCGTTTGCTGGCAAAGGCGCAATTTTCTGGCGTCGGATTGCTGGCAGCGGCCACCATTGCCGAATCGGTCGCCCACCAGCGCACATCGCAGGAGCGTTCATAGAGGTTGCGGTCAATGATCTCGATCATATTGAGGGCCAGATCGGTGGCGCGCGAACAGCGTTGACTGGCGATCAATTGGGTGCCGACGTCGTTCAGGGCGCCGATTCGGTCAGCCATACTGTCGTTTAACGCGGACGCAATATCGCTAATGCGCTGCGAAATATTGCTGACCTCATGGGCAACGACCGCGAACCCCTTGCCGTATTCCCCGGCGCGGCCCGCCTCGATCAAAGCGTTTAATGCCAAGATCTTAGTTGTGCGCATGACGTTCTGAATCTCGGAGACTTTCATCGTCGCGAGATCCGAAACTTCTTTGGAAAGGGCTAGAATTTGCTCCTGCATCGCCGGTCCGATCCTCTCACGTCACCGTACAGCCTAACTTTGGCATTAAAGTCAGAGGGTTCGTACCCTAATTATCCTGCGGTGCAAGGCTAAAAGTTAATCATTTATTATGAAAAATGGGCAGACATGGACCAGAAACATCTATCGGGTCAGCACTCATTCCCAATTTCCCAGCATTTTCAGCCGTCTTCATTCTTTGTATACGAATTATAGGTCAGCAATTATGACTATTGCTGCGGCGCAAACTGCTCTGCGGCATAGTGACGCAGGTATGGTTTGTCATTAGACCGACGCAAAATCGCAGAAAACCTGACTTCCTAGTCAAATGTAATAAAACTACTTCACGCCGCCCGCAGAAGCGCCTATGATCGCCGCCAACGTCAAAATCCAGTCCTGGGAGGGACGCATGGCGCAGATAATTCCTGTGGCGCCTTTCGATTATGTGGTCTTCGGTGGCACGGGCGATCTTGCCCTGCGCAAGCTGCTGCCCGCCCTGTATCACCGCCACCAAGATGGGCAGATTACCGGCCCGTCGCGCATCATTGCGGTGGCGCGCAGCGCGCTTAGTCAAGACGCTTATATCGAGAAGGTGCGCGAGTGGCTGAAAGGCCAGGTTGGGCCGCACTACGACGACGCTACATGGGCGAGCTTTGCCGAGCGGATTTCCTATGTCGCGGTCGATGCGACCGGCCAAGCCGGGTGGGACGATCTGGCCGCCGCGCTGGCCGATGGCGGCAGCAAGGTACGGGTCTTCTACCTCGCGACGGCGCCGGACCTCTTTGGGCCAATTTGCCGCAATCTAAAAGCGGCGGGGTTGGCGACGCCGGATAGTCGCGTCGTGCTGGAAAAGCCCATCGGCACCGACCTCGCCTCCGCCCGCAAGATCAATGATGACGTCGGCGCCGTTTTCGCCGAACAGCAGATTTACCGCATCGACCATTATTTGGGTAAAGAGACGGTTCAAAACCTGTTGGCACTGCGCTTCGCCAATAGTTTGTTCGAACCTTTGTGGTCGTCGGCCTGGATCGACCATGTGCAGATTACCGTTGCGGAAACGGTCGGGGTCGAAGGCCGCGCGGGCTATTACGATAAGTCGGGCGCCATGCGCGACATGGTGCAAAACCACCTGTTGCAGCTTCTCTGCCTGGTGGCGATGGAACCGCCACGCCAGATGGATAAGGATGCGGTGCGCGATGAAAAGCTGAAAGTGCTGCGCGCACTCAAGCCGATGAAACCCGCCGATGTGCTCAGCAATACGGTTCGCGGCCAATATAAGGCCGGGGCCTCGCGCGGGGAAGGCGTGCCGGGCTATCTGGATGAGCTCGGCCACGCCAGCCAAACCGAAACCTTTGTGGCGCTGAAGGTCGATATTCAAAACTGGCGCTGGGCGGGCGTGCCCTTCTACCTGCGCACTGGTAAGCGGATGAGCGAGAAGGTGTCGGAAATCACCATCCAGTTCCGCCCGGTGCCCCATTCGATCTTCCCGGGTGACGCTGGGGTAATCGATTCGAACCGGCTGGTCGTGCGCTTGCAGCCGAACGAAGGCATCCGCCTACATATGATGACGAAGGAACCGGGGCCGGGCGGGCTAAGGCTGCGGCCCGCCTCCCTCAACCTCTCCTTCGCCGAAGCCTTTAAGATCCGCAACCCCGATGCCTATGAACGGCTGCTGATGGATGTGGTGCGCGGCAACGCCACCCTGTTCATGCGCCGCGACGAGGTGGAAGCCGCCTGGACCTGGGTGGAGCCGATCCTCGATACCTGGGAACGCCGGGCCGAAGCGCCGAAAACCTATGTCGCCGGGACCGATGGCCCCGCCGCCGCCATCGCGCTGATCGAGCGCGACGGCCGCACCTGGAATGAGGAGGCCGAGTGATGGCCCTGCATCCGACCCTCGCCGCCGTTACGCATCGGATTATCGAGCGCTCCCGCGATAGCCGCGCCGCGTATCTGGCTCGTCTGCGCGCCGCCGCCGATAAAGGCCCGCGCCGCTCGCGCCTATCCTGCGGTAATCTCGCCCACGGGTTTGCCGCCTGTGCCGCCGACGATAAGGCTGATCTGAAGGCCGCCGCGAAACCCAATCTGGCCATCGTCACGGCCTATAACGACATGCTCTCGGCGCATCAGCCGTTCGAACGGTTCCCGGAGATCATCAAGGCCGCGGCGCGCGATGCCGGGGCGGTGGCTCAGGTGGCGGGCGGCGTTCCGGCCATGTGCGACGGGGTGACCCAGGGCCAGGACGGGATGGAACTGTCGCTGTTCAGTCGCGATGTGATCGCGCTGTCGACGGCGGTGGCCCTGAGCCATGCGATGTTCGACGGCGCGCTTTATTTGGGCGTCTGCGACAAGATCGTGCCCGGCCTGATCATCGGGGCACTGACCTTTGGGCATCTGCCCTCGGTCTTCGTTCCGGCAGGGCCGATGCCGTCGGGGTTGCCGAATAACGAGAAAAGCCGCATCCGCCAGCTTTATGCGGAAGGCAAGGTCGGGCGGGCGGAGCTGTTGGAAGCGGAAAGCGCCTCCTACCATTCCCCCGGCACCTGCACGTTCTACGGCACGGCCAATTCCAATCAGATGCTGATGGAGTTTATGGGCCTGCACCTGCCAGGGTCGAGCTTCGTCAACCCGAACACGCCCCTGCGCGACGCGCTAACGAAGGCGGCCGTGCGCCAAGCGGTGGCGATCACGGCGGGCGGGGTGTTTACCCCCATCGGCGAGATCCTCGACGAACGCGCCTTCATCAATGGGATCATCGGCCTGTTGGTCACGGGCGGTTCGACCAATCATACGCTGCATCTGATCGCGATGGCGGCGGCGGCAGGCGTGCGCCTGACCTGGGATGATTTCAACGATCTCTCCGGCGCGGTGCCGCTGCTGGCGCGCGTCTATCCGAACGGGTCGGCGGACGTAAACCATTTCCACGCGGCGGGCGGCTTGCCTTTCCTGATCGGCGAACTGCTGGACGCCGGGCTGCTGCATGGTGACGTGAAAACCATCCTCGGCCACGGGTTAGACGCCTATCGGCAAGACCCGTTCCTGACCGAAGACGGCGGCGTTACCTTCAAACCGGCCGTGCGCGAAAGCCAGGATACCGCCGTGCTGCGCCCGGTCGCCAACCCCTTCGCGGCGGATGGCGGCTTGCGCATGCTGACCGGCGAGCTTGGCCGCGCGGTGATCAAGGTTTCCGCCGTGAAGCCGGAGCATCGCATCGTCGAGGCCCCCGCCATCGTCTTCGACAGCCAAAACGCGCTGCAAGACGCCTTCAAGCGCGGCGAGTTGGAGCGGGATTTCATTGCGGTCATCCGCTTCCAAGGCCCGAAGGCTAATGGGATGCCAGAGTTGCATAAGCTGACCCCGGCCCTCGGTGTTTTGCAGGATAAAGGGTTCAAGGTCGCGCTCGTGACCGATGGCCGCATGTCCGGCGCGTCGGGCAAGGTTCCGGCGGCGATCCATCTGACGCCGGAAGCGCTGGACGGCGGCCCCATCGCCAAAATCCGCACCGGCGATCTCATTTGCTTGGATGCGGAGGCGGGAACGCTGACCGTCAAAGCCGATCTTGCTGGGCGCGAGGCCGAAACCATCGACCTATCGGGCAATGATTTCGGCTGCGGACGCGAATTGTTCGGCGGCTTCCGCGCCCTCGTCGGCGGGGCCGAAAGCGGGGCGCATGTCTTCGGCGCGTTGTTGGATCGGCAGGGGGCGTGAGCATGGCGATTGCAACCCCAACCGCCGCCCGCCCGTGGCTGGTGGCGGATATCGGCGGCACGAACGCGCGCTTCGGGCTGATCGAGGCCCCTGGCGCGGCGCCTACCCAAATTGGGAAGGTGCCCAGCGCCGAACACCGCACCTTGGCCAGCGCGGCGAAAGCCTATCTTGCAGGCTTGGCGGCGCCAGTTCAGCCCTCGGCGGCCTGCGTTGCCGTGGCGGGGCCGGTGACCGGCGACCGGTTTAAGCTGACCAATCAGGCCTGGGATTTTTCCATCGCCGAAACCAAGGCGGAACTCGGCCTCGACTATCTCGACCTTGTGAACGACTTCAAGGCCTTGGCCCTGTCGTTGCCATATCTGACCGAGGTGCGGCAGATCGGGGGCGGGGCGCCAGTCGCGAGGCAGGCGATGGCGGTGGCCGGGCCGGGGACGGGCCTTGGCGTCGGCGCGATTGTGCCCGATACGCGCGGCCATTGGGTGCCGGTTCCGGGCGAGGGCGGTCACTGCGATGCACCCCTCGTGACCCAGGAAGAAGCCTCGGTCGCGGCGGTCTTGCGGGCGGAGCAAGGGGCGGTGACGGCGGAATGCTTTCTGTCGGGCGGCGGTATCGAGCGGCTGTATCGTAGCCTTGCGACCGCGCGTGGCTATCAGCCCGATCCGCATCGGACGAATGCCGATATTACGGCGGCAGCGGTGGCCGGAGGCGATCCGTTGGCCGCCGATACGCTGAATATGTTCTGTGCGCTGCTCGGCAGTCTTGCGGGCAATTTGGCCGTGACGTTCGGGGCGCGTGGCGGTGTTTTCATCGGCGGCGGCATCGTGCCGCGCTTTGCCGATTTCTTCGCCGCCAGCAAGTTTCGCGAGCGGTTCGAGGCGCGCTACCGCATGGCGGATTATGCCAAAGCCATTCCCACCTATCTTATTCTCGCCGATACCCCCGCGCTTGATGGCGCGGCGGCGTGGCTGCGCGACCAGCAGGAGCGTTAAGCGATGGACCGTAATCAACAAATGCTCGACCTGATGGCCCTGGGGCCGGTTATTCCCGTGCTGGTGATCGAAGAGGCGGATCAGGCGGTGCCGCTGGCGCAAGCCCTGGTCGCGGGCGGGTTGCGGGTGCTGGAAGTGACGCTGCGCACGCCTGTGGCGCTGGAATGTATCGCCCGCATCGCCGCCGACGTTCCCGACGCCATTGTTGGCGCCGGCACCGTCAACCGGCCCATCGATGCCGATGCGGCGCGGCAGTCGGGCGCGAAATTCCTCGTGTCGCCGGGATCGACGGCGGCGCTGCTCGATGAGATGGATAAGACCCATCTGCCCTATCTGGCGGGCGCGGTGACGGCCAGCGAGGTGCTGGGCCTACTCGAACGGGGGCTGACGGCGCTGAAATTCTTCCCGGCAGAACCGGCGGGCGGGATCAATTATCTGAAGGCGCTGGCCGGGCCGCTGCCGGAAATCCGCTTCTGCCCGACGGGCGGGATCGACCTTGCGAAAGCCAAACAATATCTCGCGCTGCCGAACGTCCCCTGCGTCGGCGGCTCGTGGGTCGTACCGAAGGAGGCGCTGGCCGCTGGGGATTATGCCCGAATCGAGACGCTGGCGCGGGAGGCCGCTTCCCTCACGCCGTAAGGGCGTGATACCACAGGGGGAGGAGGAATGCGCCGCATGGCCAATATGCTGGATGTCTTGCGCTCACACCTGCCCCGCCTGTCGCGGCAGGAGGCGGCGGTTGCCCAGACGATTCTGACCGATCCGCAAGCGACGCTGCAAAGCCCGGTGGCGGTGGTGGCGACGCGCGCAGGGGTCAGCCAGCCCACGGTGATCCGCCTCTGCCGCTCGGTCGGGTGCGAAGGCTTTGCCGATTTCAAGCTGAAGCTGGCGCAAAGCCTGGTGCCCGGCGTGCCCTTCGTGACGGCGGCGGTGGAAAGCAGCGACGATACGGCGACCTATGCCGCCAAGATTTTCGACGCGACAGCCACCGCCCTGCATGCGGCGCGCACGGCGCTGGACGTGACGGCAATGGATAAGGCCATTGGCCTGCTGGCCCAAGCACGGCGGATCGTGATCTTCGGCCTCGGCGGCTCGGCCTCTATCGCCCAAGATGCGGAACATAAGCTGGCGCGCTTCGGCATTCCCTGTCATGCCGTGCAAGACCCGCTGATGCTGCGCATTCAATTGGCAGGCATGGGGCCGGAAGACGTGCTGCTGGCGATTTCCAATACCGGGCGCACCAAGCTGGCGCTGGAAGCGGCGCAGGGCGCCCGCGATCAGCAGGTATCGGTGATTGCGGTCACGGCGCCAAACTCCCCCCTGTCGGCCTTGGCGGATATTACCGTTGCGGTCGAATCGGCGGAGGATACAGAGCTTTTTACCCCGATGGCGTCGCGCATCGTCCACCTCGTGCATGTGGATGTGCTGACGACCGGCGTTGCCCTGCGTCTCGGCACCGAAAAGCAGGACTTGCTGGCGCGCATCAAGGCCAATTTGCGGACGACCCGCCTGCCGATGGCGCGCGACCCGCAGCCGAGCCACTGAGGCCTGAATGGAGCGGGCGCGGCATCTTCTGGTCGTCGATGACGATCGGGAAATTCAGGCGCTGCTGCACGATTTTCTGGTCAAGCACGGGTTCCGCGTTTCGACGGCGGGCGATGGCCGCGACGTGCGCCGCCAGATGGCGCAATGGACGATCGATCTCGTGATCCTCGACCTGATGTTGCCCGGCGAATCCGGCGTCGAACTCTGCCGGGCGTTGCGGGCCGAGTCCGACGTGCCGATCATCATGTTGACGGCCGTGGCGGAGGAGGCGGAGCGCATCATCTGCCTCGAAATCGGTGCCGATGATTACATCGTCAAACCCTTCTCCCCCCGCGAACTGCTGGCCCGCATCCGCGCGCTGTTTCGGCGCACGGGCGGGCGCGATCTGCCGACGCCCGAGGCAAGCGTGGCGGGGGAGTGGGAGTTTTCGGGCTGGCGGCTTGATACCGGGAAGCGCGAGTTGCGCTCCCCCGATGGCGTGCTGGTCCACCTGTCCACCGGGGAGTATCAACTGCTGACCGCTTTTCTGGAGCGGCCGCAGCGGGTGGTAACGCGCGAGGAGTTGATGGATATTTACAAGGGCGACGCGCTGGCGCCCTTCGACCGCTCCATCGATATTCAAATCAGCCGCCTGCGCCGCAAGATCGAACAAAGTTCCCGCGATCCGACACTGATTAAGACCGTGCGCGGCGCGGGCTATCAATTCACCGTCCCCGTTACCCGGCCCTCATGATCCCCCTGCTGCCGCGCCGCCTCGCGCCCCGGCTGCTGCTGGCGCTGCTGGCGGCGATGGGGGCTATGCTGCTGTTGGCGGTGGCGGTGGCGGTTCCGGCGCTGGACCGGCAGCGCGACCGGCTGCAAGCCCATCGCCTCGGCCCGGCGATGGCGGCGCTGTGGCAGGAGGCGGAAGGGGCGCTGGCCGATGGCGGCTCCGCCGATGCCGAGCTTGCTACCCGCCATATCACCGATCTGCACTTCGAGATCGGCCCGCTGCCGGAAGCCCCGACGGCGATGGTGCGCTATTTTTTCACCCCCGCCTATGATGGGCGCGCGCCGTTTGAGGTGCGCGTGCTGCAGCCCCGCCCCCTGCTGGAGGGGCGCAGCATCGATCTTGGCGCGGCAGGGGGCGGGTTCGACTATGCCCTGGCCCAAATTGCCACGGATATTGCCGATACCGGCCTGCCCGCCCGAGTAACGCTGCCCCTGTCGGACGGACGCTGGCTGACCTTCGCCAGCCCGCGCTATTGGCAGGCGCGTTGGACGCCGGTGATGCGCGGCCTCGCCGTGCTGGTGGCGGGGGCGGGGCTGGTTCTGGCGGCGTTCGGTCTCGCGCGGCTGCTGGCCCTGCCGTTGGAGCGGTTGGCGGCGGCGGTCGGGCCAGAGCATGCGGGGCCGCCGCAACCGATGGCCGTACCCGCCGGGGCATCGGCAGAGGTGGCGGAAATCGCCGCCGCTATCGACCGGGGGCGTAGCGCCCTGACGGAGTTGCTCGAAGACCGCACCCGCATGCTGGCCGCTATCAGCCACGATCTGCGCACCCCGGCAACGCGGCTGAAACTGCGCGCCGAATGGATTGAGGACGCGGGGGTGCGGGATAAAATTCTCGCCGATCTCGACGAGATGACGGTGATGATCGCCGCCGCGCTCGATTACTTGAGGCAAGGCGCCCAGCAGGAGGCGGAGCAGCTCGTCGCCTTTACCAGCCTGCTGCAAGCGGTTTGCGATGATTATCACGATCTCGGGCGCCCGGTGCGGTTGACCGAGGCGCCGCCGCTTCAGTTCGACGCCAGCGGCACGATTTTCGGCCCAGGCGACCGGGGGGTGCGGCGGACGCTGCTGACCTTCGATCAAGCCCGCGTGCTGCGCTTGCGCTGCCGCCCGGATGCCCTGCGCCGTGCCCTGACGAATCTGATCGACAATGCCCTCAAATACGGCGGCGTGGCCGAGGTGATGGTGCAGGCGACGTCTGAAGAAGTGATCGTCGATGTGTTGGACGAAGGGCCGGGCATTCCCGAAGAAGAATTCGCCAATGTGCTGCGGCCCTTCTATCGGCTGGAACAATCGCGCAATCGCGGCACCGGCGGCACGGGCCTCGGGCTTGCCATCGTCAAAAGCGTGATCGACGCCCACGGCGGCACGCTCGAACTCTCCAACCGCGCCCGGGCGGGCCTGCGGGCGCGGGTTGTACTGCCGAGGCGGCTGTAATTTTTATTCTTTTGATAAATCATAATTAGATATTTTTTGAATATCTATTAATATTTTCTCGGAAGTTTCGTTATTTTTCTTGATTTTGGCCCGCATTTTTCTCACCATATCCCAATACTCGGAGTCTGTTTTTTTATTTTCTTGAGATTTGAGGTGAGAATTTTTTTCAAAAATACTTTTTATATTCTCTTCAAGAATATCATTTTGTTTTTGTATATAATCTATAATCGCTATATCTGTCGTAATTTTATTTGATTTTTGTTGTTCGATGATTGATTCAATGAGAATCTTATTTGAATTTATCTGGCTTTCTAGAGATTTGTATGATATATCGTTTGCGTGAAGCTGCTGTTTTATAGAGATATCGATTTGTCGGCCTTGCTTTGCGACGGCATGCATCGCTATCCACACAGAAGCAATGCTAAGAATTCCGTTTATGCTCCCAAGTGCATCGCCATACTCATTCCAACTTGATGGCATCAAGAGACTTGGTACCACATTATTTACGAGAGTCGTTTTGGTGAGCATTAGAGCAAAAATTGACCAAATTATAAGCAGAGACGCCCCTAAGATTTGATGCATTTTATCCTCTGTATGGTGTATTTCAATCCTTTGTATTTATGATAATAATATAATTTTGAAATTTATATAAATTAAAAATTTTTAATCATATTAATACGACTGTATTAGTCTGGCTTTTTTTAGCATTATAATATTTCATATTTTCTCGCAGAGTGTTTGATTTGAAATACGTCTTGATGCGAAGTTACGCGTAGATCATTCGCATTATCTATATGCCGCGCCCGGGCGGGCCTGCGGGCGCGGGTTGTGCTGCCGAGGCGGTTGGAGGGTTAGGGCTGTCGCCGCTTTTTCCCGGTAACCATCGCCCTCACTAGATTTTCCCTATCGAGCTTGCTCATCAGGATGACGGCGGCGACATGGATGCCGACGCAGACCAGCAGGGCATTGGCGGCGGTTTCATGGATTTCTTCGACCAGATGATTGCCCCAGAGGGCATCGCTGGTCATGGCGACTCCCGTCCCCGCGACCGTGGCGAGTAGGGTCAGCAGCACCAGGATCATCGCGCCCCCGGCGGGGTTGTGTCCGAGGTAATGGGGTGCCCGCCCGCGCATCCGGTCGAGGAGATAGGTGAAAACCTTGCCCGGCCCCGCGACGAAATCGGAAAAGCGGGCGTGGCGCGTGCCGATTAAGCCCCAGATCAAGCGAAAACCGAGCAGGGCTGCCGCGAGATAGCCTGCCTTTTCGTGCAGGCTCTCGCCTTCTTCGGCCAGAAATGCAGTGGCGACGGCAGCGACCGTGCCCCAGTGAAACAGGCGCACCCCGAGGTCCCAGACGGGAACCTCGGACGCCGCAGCGCGCAACGGGGCGCTCATCTTACTCGCCCTTGACCTTGACGATCTGGCCGTTGGCCGGGTCGATGTAGATTTCAACCCGCTTGCCCGCCGCATTATGGCCCTTGGCTTCCATACAGCCATCGTCCTTGCCGAACTTAAGGTCTTTATAGCCTTTGCCGGTCAGCATTTCGCGCACGGAGTCTTCCGAAACGGGGGTTGCGGCGGGTTTGCACAGGGTGGCGGCGGAAGCACCGCCGGCAATCAGGGTCAGGGCAAGGGCGGCGGAAGCAAAACGCAGCATGATCGGTAAACTCCTCTGAAGCCCGCCCCAGCGGCGGGGTGAGGGAACCCTAGCCGCGCGGCCTTACCGAAGACTGACGGGATGAGATTTGTTCTGCGCCTAAGTTTCTTGCGTGTTTCATGCGGGGTTTGCATCACACTTGCGCGCGGGCCATTCGCATTTTCGATTTGTCAGCGCGGCGGAAACCGGGCAAGGCTTACCGCCCCGGCAGTTGGGCCGGGGACGATTTGTCACAAAGGGACATATCATGGCCAATCACGCAGTCGGTATCGTTGGCGCCACGGGCGCCGTCGGGGCCGAACTTATGAGTGTGCTGGCCGATCTGAAGTATCCGGTCGGCTCGCTCCATCTGTTCGCCTCTGAACGGTCGGCCGGTAAAACGACTACTACCCCGTTCGGGGAAAAGACCATCGAAGTTTTCTCCGTCGAAGCCGCGCAGAAATGCGATGTCGTCTTCCTGGCCGTTTCCGGCGAGTTCGCCAAGGAATACGGCCCGAAGATCGCGGAAAAGGCGTTGGTCATCGACAATTCTTCGGCCTTCCGTCTGGATGATGCCGTGCCGCTGGTGATCCCGGAAATCAACCCGGAAACCGCCAAGGGCAAAAAGCTGATCGCCAACCCCAATTGCACCACGGCCATTCTGGCTGTCGCGCTCTGGCCGCTGCACAAGGCCTTTGGGGTGAAGAAGGTCATCGTCTCCTCCTACCAAGCCACCTCCGGCGCGGGGATCGAGGGGATGAACGAGCTGCTGACCGAATCGCGCAAGGTGCTCGACGGGCAGCCCGCCGATCATAAGGTCTTCGCCCATCCCATCGCCTTCAACCTTATTCCGCATATCGATACGTTCCAGCCGAACGGCTATACGCGCGAAGAAATGAAGGTGACCTGGGAAACCCGGAAGATCTTCGGCGCGCCCGATATGCCGATCTCCTGCACCGCCGTCCGTGTGCCGACCCTGCGCGTGCATTCGGAAGCGGTGACGATTGAAACCGAAAAGCCGATCACGGTCGCAGCGGCGCGCGCCGCGATTGCTGCCGCGCCGGGCGTGAAGCTGTTCGACGATCCCGATAATAAGGTCTACCCGATGCCGATCAACGCGACGCAGCAGCACGACTGCAACGTCGGTCGCATCCGTCAAAGCCTGATTTTCGGCGATCACGGGATCGACTTCTTCGTGGCGGGCGACCAGTTGCTGAAGGGCGCGGCGCTCAACGCGGTGCAGATCGCCCAATTATTCGTCTGATCTTTTTTTAAAGGTCCGACGCTTAACACCCCCCGGCCCGCGCCGGGGGGTGTTTCGTTTCAAGTGAATTTATATCGGCATGCCGCATAAAATGCGGCAAGACCGCCCCTCGGCGCGTGATTCCCATCGTTTAGCCGGGGCATGGTTGGAATATTGTGGCTTTCTTGCGGCCTGTATCGAAAGTATCTGGCGCTTTTTTGCGAGGATCGGCAAAACTTCTGCGCATGCCGTAGAAACGGTGGGGCAGGCCCAGGGGTTTCAAAAAGAAAAATCCCAGCCTTCTCCAGCAGGGGGTTAGACAAGATTTCTCCATCGCTATCGTCCGGTAATGGAAGCAACTGCGCCGATTATATCTTTTGGCGTTTTTCTTGCTTCAAACGGGCGACGGGGCGGCCTTTTGCAGGGGCTGGACCGGGGGGTGCGCGCGCGTGTTTCCCGGCTTGACTCAGCCTCGGGAACCGCTGTGATAGAGGGGGCAAGATGGACGGGGGCGTGAATAGGGTGACGATGACGGAAACAGGGGCTGCACACAGCGCGTCCGCCGCAACCGGTCCTGCGGCTGAAGCGATCCGCATTCGCGATTTGCGCAAGCGCTTCGGCTCGTTGGAAGTGCTGAAAGGCATTTCGCTGGAGGCGCGCGACCATGATGTGATCGCCATCCTCGGCTCCTCCGGGTCCGGCAAAAGCACCTTTCTGCGCTGCATCAACCTGCTCGAAACGCCCGATGACGGCGTTGTGGCCGTGAAGGGCGAGGTGATCGATATGACCACCCGGCGCGGCCTGCGCGTGCCCGCCAACCCCCGCCAGGTCGAGCGGATCCGCCAGAAGTTGGCGATGGTCTTTCAGCAGTTCAACCTGTGGCAGCATATGACAGTGCTGGAAAACGTCATCGAAGCGCCGATCCACGTGCTGGGCCTCGACCGCAAGGCGGCCATTGCGAAGGCCGAAGCGATGCTGGAAAAGGTTGGCGTCGCGGCAAAGAAGGACAGTTACCCGATGGAACTGTCGGGCGGCCAGCAGCAGCGCGTGGCGATTGCCCGCGCCCTGGCGATGGACCCGGACGCTTTGCTGTTCGACGAGCCGACGTCGGCGCTCGATCCCGAGTTGGTCGGGGAAGTTTTGAAGGTCATGCGCGATCTGGCCGCCGAAGGCCGGACCATGCTGGTCGTGACCCATGAAATCGGGTTCGCCCGGGAAGTGTCCAATAAGGTCGTCTTCCTGCATCAAGGGCGGGTGGAAGAAGAGGGGACCCCGGCGGATGTGCTGGGTAACCCCAAATCCGAGCGGTGCCGACAGTTCCTGTCGTCGTCGCTAAAGGGCTAGGGAATCCCGAACGGGATGGTTTTTCGTTGAACTTGGGAGAGTGACCGTGAAGAAGATCGTACTGGCTCTGGCCACCTTGGGCGTGGCCCTGACCTCGGGCGCCTATGCGCAAAGCTCCAAAACCCTGCACCTGGGGACGGAAGGGGCCTATGCACCCTTCAATTTCATCGACAAAGACGGCAAGGTGAAGGGCTTCGATATCGAAATCGGCGATGCCCTGTGCGCCGAAATGAAGCGCAAGTGCGAATGGGTCACCCAGGAATGGGACGGCATCATCCCGGCGCTGAAGGCGAAGAAGTTCGATGCCATCATCGCGTCGATGTCGATCAACGAAAAGCGCAAGAAAGAGGTCGATTTCACCGACCGCTATTACTTCACGCCGGGCATGATGATCGCCCGCAAGGGTGCCAGCCTGAAGCAGGATGCGCTCTCGGGCAAGACCGTTGGCGTGCAGGTGGAAACCATCCACGCCCAGTTCATGGAAGAGCGCTATAAGGACAAGGGCATTACCCTGAAGCAGTATAAGACCCAGGACGAAGCCAACCTCGATCTCGCCAATGGGCGTCTCGATGTGGTGATGGCCGATAGCGCCGTGCTGGAAGATTGGGTGAAGGGCAACGGCGGTTACGCCAAGTTCGAACGGGTTGGCGAGTTCATCCGCGATCCGATCCTCGGCAATGGCGCCGGTATCGCCATCCGCAAGGGCGATAAGGAATTGACGACCGCCTTCAATAAGGCCCTGGCGGCGATTAAGGCGAATGGCACCTACGCCAAGATCAACGCGAAGTATTTCGACTTCGACATTCGCTAAGCCCCAGGCGGCGTGCGCTTGATGGGCGGGGCGGGGCAAACCGCCGCCCCGCCTATGTCCATCCAAGACAGTTGAGGGTTTTATGACGGCACGCGCGGGGGCGGATGCTCTCTATCGGCATCGGGTTTCCGTTTCGGCCGGGCTATTGGCCCTGCTGCTGTCCGGCATCGGTCAGGCGGCCGCTGCGCCGCTGCTGCGCTTTGGCACGGAAGGCGCCTATGCGCCGTTCAATTTCATCGGTGCCGACGGCAAGCCCCAGGGCTTTGATGTGGAGATCGGCGAGGCGCTCTGTGCCGCCCTGCAGCGCCGCTGCCAGTGGGTTGTGCAGGATTGGGACGGGTTGATCCCCGCCCTGAATGCCAAGCGCTTCGATGCCATTTTGGCGTCGATGGCGATTACCGAGAAGCGCAAGGCGGCGGTAGATTTCACCGATCCCTATTACGCCAGCCCCGGCATTGTGCTGGCGCGGGCGGGGCAGGGCGGGCCGCTGACCCAAGCGTTTCTGACCGGTAAAACCCTGGGCGTGCAGCAGGAAACCATCTACGAAGCCTATCTGGACGCGGAAATGCCGGGCTGGGCCACCGTCCGCCGCTACCGCAGCCAGGACGAGGCGGCGCAAGACCTGCTGAACGGGCGGTTG
The DNA here is from genome assembly GCF_002251735.1 of Elstera cyanobacteriorum. Classification (NCBI taxonomy): domain Bacteria; kingdom Pseudomonadati; phylum Pseudomonadota; class Alphaproteobacteria; order Rhodospirillales; family Rhodospirillaceae; genus Elstera; species Elstera cyanobacteriorum. The sequence goes on from NZ_NOXS01000024.1 coordinate 84,099, forward strand.
GATATGCTGATGGCCAATAGCACCCAACTCGATGCTTGGGTGAAAGCCAATGGCGGTTACGGGGCCTTCGCCCGCGTCGGGGCGCCGTTTCGGCACCCGAGTTTCGGCGCCGGGGCGGGAATCGCCGTGCGCAAGGGCGACGCTGTTCTGCACGCCGACCTGAACCGCGCCCTGGCGCAGATCGTGCAAGATGGACGCTTTGCCAAGATCACCGCGCGCTATTTCGATTTCGACATCCGCTGATACACTTCCCCTAGGCGGGAACCGCCGGGGCGGGAGGAAAGAATGATCAATCTTCAGGGGTTTGGCCCGCAACTGCTGGAAGGGGTGATGACCACGCTGCAATTGGCGGCGGTCTCGCTGATCTTCGGCGTCATCATCGGGCTGGCGGCAGCGATGGCGAAACTATCGCCCATCCGCTGGCTGGCGCGCGGCGTGGATGTGGTTACCAATCTGCTGCGCGGCCTGCCGGAACTGCTGACCATCCTGATCCTCTATTACGGCGTGCAGAACCTCTTCAACGCGATCTTCGAGGATTATGTGGAGGTCGATGGCTTTGCCGCCGGGGTGGCGGCCCTGTCGCTGGTCTTCGGCTCCTATGCCTCGGAAACCTTTCGCGGCGCCTTTCTGGCGATCCCGGCGGGGCAGATCGAAGCCGCCAAAAGTTTCGGCATGTCGCCCTTCCTGATCTTCCGCCGCATCCAACTGCCGCAGGTGTGGCGCTATGCGCTGCCCGGCCTGGGCAACCTGTGGCTGGTGCTGATTAAGGATACGTCGCTGGTGTCGGTGGTGGGCTTGCAGGAGCTGATGCGCAAGACACAGATCGCCACCTCCGTCACCAAATCGCCCTTTACCTTTTATTCGGTGGCGGCGGCGATTTTCATCGGGCTGACGTTGATTTCGACCTTTGTGCTGCTGTGGCTGGAAAAACGGTCCCGGCGCGGCGTGCGGATGGGGTAACGCTATGGAACTGCTCACGTCGCTTTTCGAGCTTGCCCAAACCTATTGGCCGCAGTTTTTGCGTGGCCTGTGGCTGACGGTGCAATTGACCGTGCTGTCGTGCCTGCTGGGGTTTGTGTTCGCCATTCCGCTTGCTCTGGCCCGCCTGTCGCGCCATTGGCTGATTTCCGGCATGGCGACGGTTTACTCCGTCTGCTTTCGCGGCTCGCCGCTGCTGGTGCAATTGTTCCTGATCTATTACGGCCTGCCCTCGGCGCTGTTGCAGCTTTACGGCGGCGATGTGCCGGCGATGCGCGCCTCGATCTTCTGGCCGCTGCTCGATTCGCCCTTTTCGCTGGCGCTGATCGCCTTCACGCTCAATACGGGCGCCTATATGGCCGAACCGATCCGCGGCGGCATTCTGGCCGTGCCGAACGGCGAGCGCGAAGCCGCCCTGGCCTGCGGCATGTCGCGCGCGCTGCTGATCCGCCGCATTCTGCTGCCGCGCGGGCTGCGCATCGCCATCCCGGCCCTCTCGAACGAAACCATCCTGACGATGAAGGCCACTTCCCTCGTCAGCCTCGTCACCATGCTCGACCTAATGGGCGCCGCCGGACGCGCCTTCACCCAGACCTACGACTCCAGCGTCTATCTGGTGCTGGTGCCCTTCTATCTGGTGCTGATCTGGGCCGTAGCGCGCATCTTCGGCGGTCTGGAGAAGCGGTATAACCGCTATTTGGTCCGGCGGGCGGTGTAGGGCCGAAAGGCAGGCCGAGGCGCCGCCTCGGCGCTCCGCCCAAGGGGAAGGCCCCTTGGGGAACCCCGCGTGTTTAGCGGATCGACAGGGATAGGTCGATCTGGTCGTAGGTGACGCGCGGTCGGATTTCGCGAGCGCTGCCCGGTCCGAGCGTTACCAGCCCGTGCCGTTCCATTGTTTTTAACGTGCGCGACAGATTAGATGCGGCCCGCCCCGTCCGCGCCGCAAGCTCGCTGAGCGAGGCCGGGGGGCGTTCGGCAAACTCCCGCAGCAGCGCCCAGTTTTTATCCGACAGCACCCGCGCCACGCTTTCAATCGAGGTGAACCAGAGCTTCGGCTCCTCCGGCCCCGGCTGAATGTCTCCGCGCGCAATTGCCAGCGTGCGGGCTTTCAGGGCCTCATAGGGCGCGATGCCGATGTGGAGAATACTCATGGGATGGCTCCTGCTTTTAAGTGCATTTGTTATGGCGAATTAAATATTTTAAAGACGTTATAAATAAATGCGGATTAGTTTTTGATTATATTAAGTATATTATTAAAATAATTAAATTAATTATCCAGCATTATCCTTATTAATCCGACATGACTAAAAAAAACCCCCTTATCAATTCTTTCTTTTGTTGTCTCGTAATAAATGTCCCTTTCCCACATATTTTGAACTACTGATTTCTCCATGTCCATGGCTTCATTGTATTTTTCACTTATGAATTCTTCCAATGATTTTACGCTATTTATGTTGTTATCGAGTAATTCCCTCAATAAAAGATCGTAATTTTCATCTTCTGTTTTGTTGTCTTTTGGTAGATTATTATCAAGGACGTACTGCAATGTATCTACATTGAGTGGAAGAAATGATTTATCGGTAGTGATTGATTTTATATATTTTTCTCTATCTTCTAAAATCCTCTCAAATTCTAAATCTACAGTTTCAAGTAATGCTGAAATGCGATGAATGTTTCTTTTTAAGGTTTGTGGGACAGACTCTTCATTTTTATACTGAAGTTGGTGAGAAGCTACAGCCCAAATGTGCTGTGATAGGGTTCTGACCTGTATTTCAACCCGAACATTGTCCAGACCAGAAAAAGTTGGAATGCTTAACCAGCTTTGAGATAATGTGATAGTAAAATGAGTAGATTGGTACCCGAATTGAGACTCGGATAATCTATCTGCGGTATTTTCAACTTCTATTACATTAAAATTTGTCTCTATAATTTCTTTAACAGATTTTAAATCTCTAGAAAATAACAGAATTACTCTTATCCCAACCAAATCATTTATCTGATATAAATTCTGTATATCTAAATTTTTTCTATCCATCTTCTCTTGAATTGACTCAAGGGACTTTACCCTGCTTTCAAGAGGGGCTCCCAATTTTATATTTTCCTGATAAAATACGTGAGATAGCTGTGATATTATTTCCCTGTTTAATCGTTTTGCGTTCGGAATTATGCGATGATATTCGTTTTTTATCTTATCCGCATCCATTTTCCCTCCTATCAAATATCAACTTTAGGAAGAAAAGGTTAACATTTTTTTTCGAGAAGCGGCACTCAAAAGTGAGTGCCGCTTCTAATTTAGCCCACCCGCTGTTCCGTCTTCGGATCGAACAGGCACGCCCGCGCCATATCGACCGTGAACTCGGCGACCTCGCCTGCCGTCGGCGCTTCTTTTGGCGGGACGCGGGCGATGGCGTCGCGGCCGCCGAGGGCCAGATAGGTCAGAGTATCGGCGCCGGTTGGCTCCGTCACGCTGACCTGGGCCGAGAAGCGGGCGAAGTTGGGCGGCAGGTTGGTGCCATGCTGGTAGCGGGCTATGGTTTCCGGGCGGACGCCCAGGATCACCTCTTGCCCCACCTTATTCAGCACCGCGGCAGAGGGGGCGGGCAGCGGCAGGACGGAGCTGCCCTGCGCGCCGGTAATGCGCACGCCCACCCGGTCAGCCTCGCTCACCACCTGCGCCGGGATGAAGTTCATCGCGGGGGAGCCGATGAAGCCCGCCACATACATATTCGCGGGCTGTTCGTACACTTCCTGCGGCGGGGCGAACTGCTGGACCACGCCTTCCTTCATAATCGCAATGCGGGTCGCCAGCGTCATCGCTTCGATCTGATCATGCGTCACATAGACGATGGTGGTGCCGAGGCGCTGGTGCAGCTTTTTAATTTCCGTGCGCATATCAACGCGCAGCTTGGCGTCGAGGTTCGACAAAGGCTCGTCGAACAAAAAGACCTTCGGGTCGCGCACCAGGGCGCGGCCCATCGCCACGCGCTGGCGCTGCCCGCCGGAAAGCTGGGCGGGCTTGCGGTCCAGCAGATGTTCCATCTGCAAGAGGGCCGCAACCTTCTTCACCGCCACCTCGCGCCCCGGCTTATCGACGCCGCGCATTTCGAGACCGAAGGCGATATTCCGCGCCACATTCATGTTCGGGTACAGCGCGTAGGACTGGAACACCATGGCGATGTCGCGGTCCTTCGGGTGAACATCGTTGATGATGCGCCCGTCGATCTGGATCGAGCCGTCGGTGATCGTATCGAGGCCCGCGATCATGTTCAGCAGGGTCGATTTCCCGCAGCCGGACGGGCCGAGCAGCACGAGGAATTCCCCATCGGTCAACTCAAGGTCAATCCCCTTGAGGACCGACACATTGCCGTAGCGCTTTTGCACGTTTTTAATGGTGAGCGTCGCCATGACCTTACCCTTTCACCGATCCGGCGGTGAGACCCCGGACGAAATACTTACCGGCCAGCACATACACAACGAGGGTGGGCAGGGCGGCGATAATCGCGGCGGCCATATCCACATTGTATTGCTTCACGCCAGTGGTTGTGTTGACGAGATTATTCAGCGCCACCGTGACCGGGGCCGACGCACCGGAGGAGAAGGAGGCACCGAACAGGAAGTCGTTCCAAATCTGGGTAAACTGCCAAATGATCGACACGACCATGATCGGCGTCGAGATTGGCAGCATGATCTTAAAGAAGATCTGGAAGAACCCGGCGCCGTCGATGGTCGCGGCCTTCACCAGATCATCGGGGATCGAGGTGTAGTAATTGCGGAAGAACAAGGTGGTGAAGGCCAAGCCATAGACCACATGCACCAGCACCAGCCCCGCCGTTGTCCCCGCGAGGCCGAGAACCCCGAGGGTCATCGACATCGGTAGCAGCACGAGCTGGAAGGGGATGAAGCTGCCGAACAGGATCAGCCCAAACAAAAGGTTCGCGCCGGGGAACTTCCATTTGGTCAGGGCATAGCCGTTCAGCGCGCCCATGAAGGTGGAGATCAGCACCGACGGCACGACCATCACCACCGAATTCCAGAAGTAGGGCGCAAGGCCGGTGGCATTAACGCCGACGTTCGCCTTATTCCAGGCAAAGGCCCAGGCATCGAAGCTCAGTTCGCGCGGCAGCGAGATGAGCGAGCCGGAGCGCAGTTCCGCCGCGCTTTTCAGCGAGGTCGAGACCATGACGCCCAAGGGCAGCATATAATAAGCGGCGAAGAGGATCAGCACCGCATACAGGAACACGCGGCCAAAGACGGCATAGCGCCCGCGCGCGCCGGGAAGATCGTGCAGATTAGCCACGTTTCGCCCCCCGCAGTTCGGAATAGAGATAGGGAACGATGATCGCCATCACGGTGCACAGCATCATCACGGCGCTGGCGGCGCCGATATTGATCTGATTGCGGCGGAAGGCCATCTCGTACATGAAATTCGCCGGAAGGTCGGAGGCAAAGCCCGGCCCGCCGCCGGTCAGCGCGACGACCAGATCGAAGCTCTTCACCGCCAAATGGGCGAGAATGACGATGGCCGACAGAAACACCGGGCGGATCGACGGGATGATAATGCCCCAGTAGATGCGCGGCAGGCTGGCGCCATCGAGATAGGCCGCCTTGATGATTTCCTGATCAACCCCGCGCAAGGCCGCCAGAAACAGCGCCATGACGAAGCCCGACGATTGCCAGACGGCGGCGATGACCAGGGTGTAGACGGCAAATTGCTCGTTCACCAGCCAGTCGAAGACGAAATCTGGGAAGCCGAGGTCGCGCACGAAGGCTTGCAGCCCGGTGCCGGGGTTCAGCAGCCATTTCCACGCCGTCCCCGTCACGATGAAGGACAGGGCCATCGGGTAAAGGTAAATCGTGCGCAGCGTGCCTTCGATGCGGATTTTTTGATCCAGCAGCACCGCCAGCAAACAGCCCAGCGCCAAGCAAATGGTGATGAACAGCGCGCCGAAAACGAACAGGTTCGTAATGGCAACGTGCCAGCGTTCGAACTGCCATAGGCGCACGTAAGCGTCGATGCCCACCCATTCATAGCTCGGCAGCATGCGCGAGCCGGTGAAGCTGACGTAGGCCGTCCACAGGATAAAGCCGTAGACGAAGACCAGCACCAGCGCGAAGGTCGGCGCAACGACGATGCGGGACAGGGATGATCGTAAGGAGGATTGCATGGGCGGGCTTCCTAGACATGGCCTAAGGTCGGCGCGGCCCAATCGGCGGCGTCCGGTCCCCTAGGCGGCCCAATATTCTATCGGAAAAAGAAGGGGCGGGGGGCTCCGAAGCCGCCGCCGCCCCGCTTAGGCTTACTTCGCCAGCTTCACCGCATCGGCGAGCTTCTTGGCCGCATCGGCCGAGGTCATGCTGCTGTTGAAGTGCTGGGTCACAACGTCCAGCACCGCACCGCGCACGGCGCCGCTGGTGGCCATTTCATGGGCCATCGACGGCATCAGCGTGCCCGAGGCGATGGTGGCGTTGAGATCGTCCATCGACTTCAGCGCGCAGGCGTCGAACTTATCCTTCGGCACGCCGAGACGTGCGGGGATCGAGCCCTTATAGGTGTTGAAGGTTTCCTGGAACTTTTCGCCGACGATCAGCTTGGCCAGCAGCATCTGGCCCGCCTGCTTATCGTCGCCCTTCACGTTGAACATCGCAAAGCTATCGACGTTCATCAGGTAGCCGTTCTGCGTCGGGGCCGGGGCGCAGAGGAAATCCTTGCCCGGAACCTTACCGGCGGCCAGGAATTCACCCTTCGCCCAGTCGCCCATCAACTGCATGGCGGCGGTGCCGTTCATGACCATCTGGGTGGCGGCGTTCCATTCGCGGCCCGGGAAATCCTTATCCACATAGCCCCGGATTTTGCGCATCTGGTCGAAGACCTTGACCATCCCGTCGGAGCGCAGGGTGGCATCGTCGAGGTCAACGAAGGCCTTCTTAAAGAAAGCGGCGCCGTTCAGGCCCATGACGACGGTTTCGAAGATCGTCGCGTCTTGCCAGGGCTGACCGCCGTGGGCCAGCGGGGTGATCCCGGCGGCCTTCAGCTTATCGGCCAGGGCGTTGAACTCGTCCCAGGTCTTCGGGGCTTCGGTCGCGCCGACCTTGGCCAGAACCTGCGGGTTCGCCCAGAACCAATCGATGCGGTGCACATTGACCGGCACGGCGACATATTTGCCGTTGAACTTCATGATGCTGCTGATCTGGGGCGGCAGAACCTTATCCCAGTTTTCGGCAGCGGCGACCTTATCGAGCGACCCGAGGGCGCCCTGCTTGGCCCAATCCTGAATATTCGGGCCTTTGATCTGGGCGGCGGCCGGCGGATCGCCCGCCAGAACGCGGCTGCGCAGCACGGTCATGGCGGCATCGCCGCCGCCGCCGGCCACGGCCATATCGTTCCACTTACCGCCATTGGCTTCGAAATCGGCCTTCAACGCGGCGGCAGCCTTAGCTTCGCCGCCCGAAGTCCACCAATGCAGCACTTCGGCGTTCGGCTGCGCAGCAGCCGCAAACGCGGCAAGGCCGCCGACGAAGACAGTGGACAGAGCAACGGCGCGCACGCCGCGATGGGTTTTGGTGAGCATCGAAATCCTCCCGAGTGACACGATTGAGCGATGCCTCGCTTCTTGCTGGCCCGCCCCTTGTTGGTCAGGCGATGAAGGCGCAGAACGCCTCCGTCGGGTTCCTAGGTAACACTTCTGCTCAAAAAGACAGCCGATTGCCGTGTTTCAAGCCGGTTTCGACGGTTTGTTTCTGTTACAGACTGTTACAAATTTCGCGCCGCCGCAGAAATCCTACCGCGCTGCACCGAAGGACTGGGCTGTGAGTTCTCAGTTTCTCCCGCGCGAGAACAGGAACCCTGTCATACATTGCTCTTCGCGGTTCGTTCTTCACCTGATATATAGGCATCGGCAGTTAACCTGTTATGCGAAAGGCAAATCGCCGATGAGTCTGCTCACTGCGCCCGCTCCCGAAACCGTGCCGATGCCGGAAGGGGATGCTATCGCCGAAGCGCTGCCGACCTCGGCGGCGGCCTTCGACGCTTGGGTCGCGGCCAAGGGCTATCGCTGCCGATTTTCGCCGCATGTATCGGGCGAGGGCAAGCTGGAATGGGCGCTGCTGCCAGCCGAGGGCGGGGCGCCGCTGCTGCTGACCGGCGAGACGCTGGAAGCGCGGGCGGTGGCCGGGGCGCTTCTGTTTCTGCGCGGGCTGGAGGAGGGGATTAGCCTAGGCCGCGCCCAAGCCCAAGCCGCCTATGACGCCGATCTCGCCGACCGCGACGCCGCCTGCGATGCGCTGCTCGGGCAGGTTTTGCGGCTTGAAACCATCGTCGAGGAAAGCGAAGCCTCCCGTATTGCTGCCCGGGCGGAAGGGGAGCGGGTGCGCCTTGATCTCGAAAGCGATCTCGATCAAGTGCGGGAGGAGTTGGACCAACTGCGCCGTGACCGGATCGCGGCGGAACAATCCTTGGCGGCGCTGACCGAGTCGCGCAAAGGGGCGGAAGCCGCGCTCGAAGCCTTGCAGGACGAGCGCGCGGTGGCCGAACGGCTGGCGGCGGAAGCGCGGCTGGCGGCGGATTCGCTGCGCCGTGAAGTTGCGCAATTGCGGGAGGAGCTCGACCGCGCCCGCCGCGAAACCGCTGCGGCTGTCGCCCTGCGCGCCGCCGCTGACGCCGCGAAGCCCGAACCGCTGGCCCCGCCGCCCGCGCCTGCCCCCGTCATCGCGGATGAACCCGAGGATGAACCGCTAACCCTTTCGACCCCAGCCCCGCTGACGGAAGAGGAAGAGTTTGAACTGCTGTTGGCCGAGGAAGCCGCCGCCGAAGCGGCCAAGGCGGCCGCCAGCCCCGGCCTGCCGCCGCTGCCGCAGCGCCCGCCGTCGATGGCGCAGATTCTAACGGAAACGCTGAATTCCCCCTTCGCGAGCATTCTGCCGCCCAGCCTGACCCCCAGCCTCGCCCCGGTCGCCGCCCTGGCGGCGCCGATGCCGTTCGCAGCGGCGAAACCCCATGACAGCAGCCTGACGGTGAAGGTCGAGGATCGCGATACCCCCTTCCTGCCGCCGCCGCCGGTGACGGTGGACGCGGAACCGGTCCTCGCCCCCGATGCCGAAACCGATCTGGAAGCGGATGCCGACGAGGCCGAGAGTGACCTGGCGGAAGCGGCGGAAACCACCCCAGACGCGCCTGCCGAGCTTCCGGCAAGCCCGCTCGTCCATCGCGCCTATACGCTGCCCGCCGCCGAAATGCTGACCTGCCCGCCTGCCGACCGTGAACAAGCGGTGGAAGATGAGGTGCTGGATACCAACGCCCGCCAGCTCGAATCCGTGCTGCAGGATTTCAATATCAAGGGCGAAATCGTCGATGTCCGGCCTGGGCCGGTGGTGACGCTGTATGAGTTCGAACCGGCGCCTGGCACCAAATCCTCGCGCATCATCGGGCTGGCGGAAGATATCGCCCGGTCGATGTCCGCCGTCGCCGTGCGCATCGCCGTGGTGCCGGGGCGGACCGTCATCGGCATCGAACTGCCGAACCCGCAGCGCGAGATGGTCTACTTGGGGGAAATGCTGCGGTCGGACGCCTATACCGCGTCCGAAGCACGGCTACCGCTGATCTTGGGGAAAGATATTGGCGGCACGCCGGTGGTGGCCGACCTCGCGAAAATGCCGCATCTGCTGATCGCCGGGACCACTGGGTCGGGCAAGTCGGTGGGTATCAATACGATGATCCTATCGCTGCTCTACCGGCACGGGCCGAAGGATTGCCGGTTGATCATGGTCGATCCGAAAATGCTCGAACTCTCGGTCTATGCCGATATTCCCCATCTGCTAACCCCTGTGGTGACCGATCCGAAGAAGGCAGCGGTTGCCCTCAAATGGGCGGTGCGCGAGATGGAAGATCGCTATCGGGCGATGGCGCAGCTTGGCGTGCGCAATATCGAGGGCTATAACGCCCGCGTTGCCGAGATGGAAGTGACCGGCGAAAAGCCAACCCGCCGCGTTGCCGTTGGGGTTGATCGCGCTACCGGCCAAGCGATTTTCGAAGACCATCCCATCGATCTTAAGCACCTGCCCTATATCGTCATCATCGTCGATGAAATGGCCGATTTGATGCTGGTAGCGGGCAAGGAGATTGAAGCGACGATCCAGCGCCTCGCCCAAATGGCCCGTGCGGCGGGCATTCATATCGTCATGGCGACGCAGCGCCCCTCGGTCGATGTTATCACGGGCACGATCAAGGCGAACTTCCCCACGCGCATCAGCTTCCAAGTGACCAGCAAGATCGATAGCCGCACCATCTTGGGCGATGCTGGGGCCGAACAATTGTTGGGGCAGGGCGATATGCTGCATATGGCGGGCGGCGGACGCATCACCCGCGTTCACGCCCCCTTCGTCTCCGACCAAGAGGTCGAACAGGTCGTGCAATTCCTGAAAAGCCAGGGGGTGCCCGATTACGTCGAAGGCGTCACCACCGAGGAGGAGGAAGAGGATGACCGTGCGGGCAGCCTTGGCCTGTCCGGTGGTTCCGGGGATGGGCCGCAGGACGAACTCTATGATCAGGCGGTGGCCCTGGTCATGCGCGAGCGCAAGGCGTCGACCAGTTTTATCCAGCGCTACTTACAGATCGGCTATAACCGCGCCGCACGGCTGGTGGAGCGGATGGAGGCGGAAGGCGTCGTCGGTGCCCCCAATCACGTTGGCAAGCGCGAGGTTTTGTTGACCGCCCGCCGGGAACTGTAGGCCGTCCTAAGGCTGGCGGGCTGCAGCTATAGACCTGAGTACGCCGTCAGGTTGGGCTAGATTTCCGCCTACAAACGTATTAACTCTCCCTTCATCGCGCGTCTGACAGGATAGCGATAGAGACGAGCCGCAAAAGGCGGCTCGCCTTCACCCCGGCCCCAGAACGGCGGACCTGCGGGGGAAGTGAGGAACGAATGGGCGGAACGCAAGACAATCGGATTAAGGTGCTGTTCTTTTCGGCGGGCAATGCTGTGCGCTCGATCCTGGCCGAAGCGATTTTGAACCGCATCGCGCCCAGCCGTTTTCGGGCTTTTTCGGCAGGCAGCGTGCCGACCTTCTGCCTCGATCCGCACGCGCTGGGATTGCTGCGGGATCTCGGTTACCCCACGGCGCATTTACGCTCTAAAAGCTGGACGGAGTTTCTGGGCGACGGTGCCCCGCGAATGGATTTGGTGGTCAACCTTGGCAGTTTTCTGCCGCTGCATCCCTTGCCCGGCGCGCCGCTGGTGGTGGAATGGCAGATTCCTGCCCCGGCCCGCTGCGCCTTGTCGTTTATCACTGAAGCCCATGCCGTTTACGGGCAACTGGAAGACCGGATCACGCAACTGGCGGTCCAGCCGCTGCGGGCGCTGTTGCAGATCGACGAAACCCGGGCGGCGTAACGCCCGACCGTTAACTGGTTTCGCGGATACGGTGGAGGAAGGCGGCGACTTCCTTTTTCAGAAAATCGGCATTCTGCCCCAGGCTTTGCGCTGTCTTAACAACAGTCTGCGCCGCCCGCCCGGTATCGGTGGCGGCATCGGTCACACCCAGGATCGTGCCGGTAACGCTGGCAGTCCCGCTGGCCGCCTGCTGAGCGCTTTGGGCGATTTCTTGGGTAGCGGCTTCCTGCTGGTCCATCGCCGTGGCGACGACCCCCGCGATCTCGTTGATATGGTCGATGATATTACCGATCTCGCGGATGGCATCGACCGAATGGCGCGTGGCGGATTGGATGGCGGCGATCTGGGTGCCGATTTCCTGTGTTGCGGCAGCGGTTTCGGCGGCTAGCCCCTTCACTTCCTGGGCGACGACGGCAAACCCCTTGCCCGCATCGCCCGCCCGCGCGGCTTCGATGGAGGCATTCAGCGCCAGAAGATTGGTTTGCGCGGCGATCCGGCGGATGAGATCGACGACAGCGCCGATATGATCCGCAGCGGTTGCGAGGCGGGCCACCGTATCGTCGGTAGCATGGGCGCGCTGCGAAGCGTCTTGCGCGATCTGGCTCGCTTCTTCCACATGGCGGCCCATCTCGTGAATGGAGGTCGCCAGTTCCTCCGCCGCTGTTGCAACGGTCTGCACATTGCCGCTGGTCGATTGGGCGGCTGAACTGACCATTTCGGCCTGAACGGCGGTTTCTTCGGCGGCGGCGGCCATCGCCTGCGCTGTGTGTTGCATATCGTCTGCGGCGGTGCCGACCCCGGCGACGACGGTAGCAACCGATTGATCGAAGGCGACCGCGACCTGCGCCAATTGCGCATCGGCGGCGGCTTTATTTTCCTCGAGATAGATCGAGATGGCGAAGTCCATATCCAGCATCACCGCCTTCAGAATCGCCGTTTGCGCCGCCTGGGTTTGCCGCAGCGCGCGGTCGGGGTGCCATAGGCTTTGGAAGTGTTCGGCTACTGCAGCCAGCAGCCGCGTGGCGATGAAGGAATAGCCCGCAATATACCAGCGCGGCTCCAGCCCGATCCGGCTATGGGTCGCGCCGATCCGGCGGACGAGGGCGATATATTCGGCGCTAAAGGTACCATCGACAATCGCCGTCCAATGGCGAATTTGCGCGGCCTTGGCGCGGGCAATCCCCGCCTCGCCGCCGAACAGCGGGGTTAGGCGGGCTTCCTGGCGCACATGATCGTAGAAAATATCCAAAATGCCGGGCAGGCATTTTTGCACCACCGGGCGGGCGGCGGCGAGGGCGCTCTTGGTTTCCGCATCGATCTGCAAAAAAGCAAGTCGGGCCGATATATCGAGTGCGGTATCCGTGGAAACCATGCGCCTTCCTCCCTTCCCCCTAGGGTGGCCGTGCGGGGGTAGCGTTCAGGATATCCGCAGAGCCCCTTGAGAAACGGTTAAGACCGTGTGCGATGCGGCAAAAACACGCGGAAAACGTGCTATGTTGATCCCGCGCGCCGCACTCAGGCCCCCCGCGCCCATAGGCTGACCTCCGCCAGCGTCCGTTTACCGGTCAGCAGATCGGCGGCGGCCTTGCCAATAACCGAGCCGAATTTGAAGCCATGCCCCGAACAGGCGGAGACGGCCAGTAGCTTGTCTTCCTGATGAAAAACGAAGGCTTCATCCGCCTCGACCGTATAGAAACAGACCTTGGGCTCGATGATGCGGTAAGCGTCGAGGTTGCGAATTTGCCCCCGGCACTGCTCGACCACGGCGCGCGCTTCCTCTGCCGTAAAAACGCGCGGCGCGGCGGGGTCGCCGGTCCGGGAAAACCGATGATCGCCGATCTTCATACCGGTGCCGGGGATCGGCGGCACCAAGTAGAACCCGGCGTTGCCCTCGTCGATGCTCAGCATCATCGGCATGCGCTGCCATTGCGCCACAGTTTCGCTCGGTGGGGCGACATAGACGATCAATTGCCGCGATGGCGTTACGCGCGTGGCGAGGCCGGGCAGCAGCTTCGTTACCCAAGCCCCGGCGGCGACGACCACCGCATCGGCGCTAAGCTGGCTCCCATCGGCCAGGGTAACCCGGCCCGCCGTGGGATCGACCGCGGTTACCGGTGTATTGGGGCGAATATCGAGGCCGATGAAGGCCAGATGCCGGGCCAGCGCCTGCACAATCCGCCCGCAGCGCAGGGCGCCGCCGGTTTTTAACCGATAACCGCCATCGGCCACTGCTGCCTCTTCAAGCAGGGGATAGTCGCGGGCGAGCGTGTCGGCGGTCAGCCATTCGATATCCGCGCCAACGCGCAGGCCTGCGCGTTCCAGCGTTGCGACGGTGGCGGCATTCTGCGCATTGCCAGGGCCGCCCAGCACGAGCGTGCCGGTTTCGACATAATGGGTTTCGCCAAGGTCGGCCCATAGTTCCGCCCAAGCGGCATAGGCTTCCCCGACCATGCGGGTGAAGCCGAGCTTGGTACTATAGGGGTAGCGGATCAGCCGGTGATCATCGACGGAGGTGCCGAGCGGATTGGGCAACGGCCCCTGTTCCAGCAGCGTAATCTGCGCGCCCGTCTTGTGAAGCGCCCAGGCCGTCGCCAGCCCGGCAATCCCGCCGCCGACAATAATTACCTGCATGCTCTGCCCCCTTTTGATTGACCAGATTAAGCCAAGCACAGGCGCCCTTAGAACGGAAGAGGTGGAGGTGGGAAATCATGTCAAAAAGATGACAAGTAGAACTGAAGGTCGTGCAGCCATTGTTGCTGTTCGGACAAAAAAAAGCCCCGCGCAAAGGCGCGGGGACAAGTTGAACAGGGAGGCTTCACGTCTGGGAGACGTAGGGTTCAAAAAAAAACCCTTCACCGGGAGGGAACCCGGTGGATTGCTGCGTCGCAACAATCACAAGAAAAGAAATAAGGTCTTGGGCGTTCCAAAACTAGAGCCAAAATTCCGCGCCAGACATGCGCAACCCGCATGTCTTTGTCTCCATCCTAAATGGCGGACAAATGCAAACGCCCCCGCCAACCGGTCATCCGGCAGGCGGGGGCGCGGGCAAACGGCGCTTAAAAGGCTTGGGCGGAAACCTGTTTCAGCAGAAAATCGCGCAGGACCGAAATGCGCTTCGAGTTACGCAGTTCTTCCGGGTAAACGAAATAGGCAGGCACTGCCGGAACTTCAAGATCCGGGAACAAACGCACCAAGCCCGTATCGTCATTGGTCATGTAATCGGGCAGGGCGGCGATGCCGATACCCGACTTCACGGCCCGGAAGATGGCGTAGAAGTTATTCACCTTCAGCACGGCCCGGCTGGAAAAATCATGCCCGCCCGCCTTTAGCAGCCAGTTGACCTCTGGGAAGGGGGCATGCTTCGGGTCGCCATAGCAGATCAGCCGATGCGTGTTGAGGTCGGTCAACTCCGTCGGGGTGCCATGCGCCTTCAGATAGGCTTCCGACGCGACGACGTGGAAGTGGAAGGTCGTTAGATGGCGCTGGATCAGGTCGGCCTGCCGGGGGATGGTCATGCGCACGGCCACATCCGCCTCGCGCATCGACAGATCCAGCTCGTCGTCATCCAGCAGCAGGGTCAGGCTAATTTCCGGGTGGAGTTCCAGAAACTCGTTCAACCTGGGGGCAAGCCATGTCGAGCCGAAGGCGACAGTTGTTGTTACCTTCAACGGGCCTTTCGGCCTGTCCTTGCTCTCGTTCAGCATTGCCTCCGCCATCGCAAGTTTGGCGAAGATTTCCTTGGTAGTTCGGTAGAGCAGCTCGCCCTGTTCGGTCAGAATAAGACCGCGGGCATGGCGATGGAACAGGGGAACCGACAGGCTGTCTTCCAGCCCGCTGATCTGACGGCTGACGGCCGATTGGCTCAAATTCAGCGAATCCCCGGCATGCGTGAAACTTCCCGCTTCGGCAACCGCCAGGAAGACACGCAGCTTGTCCCAGTCCATTTTACCCTCCTGTCTTGCCCGATCCGAACCGGATGGGCCTCTCGTTATTATTCTGCCGCCCGGCTTTGGGCCGGTTGCGCCGCCAGAAAGCGTTCTGCTTCCAGCGCCGCCATGCAGCCCATGCCCGCAGCGGTTACCGCCTGGCGGAAATGCTTATCCTTCACGTCCCCAGCGGCAAAGACACCGGGGATATTGGTCGCAGTCGAATCCGGCGCCGTGACGATATAGCCGTCGGCATCCAACTCCACCTTGCCTTTGAACACCTCGGTCTGCGGCACATGGCCGATTGCGACGAAAACCCCGTCCAGCGGAATATCCTGCACGGCGCCGTCTTGGGTGTGTTTCACCCGCACGCCGGTCACGGTCGCGGGGCTTCCCGCGCTCAGAATATCCTCGACCGTGTGGTTCCACAGCACTGTCACCTTAGGATTGGTGAACAGCCGGTCTTGCAGGATTTTCTCCGCCCGCAGGCTATCGCGCCGATGGATCAGCGTCACATGGCTGGCGTGGTTGGTCAGATACAGCGCTTCTTCGACAGCGGTATTGCCGCCGCCGACCACGGCGACCTTCTTACCCCGGAAGAAGAAGCCATCGCAGGTGGCGCAGGCCGAGACCCCAGCGCCGCGCAAATGCTGTTCGGCGGGCAGACCCAGCCAGCGGGCGGTTGCGCCCGTGCAGATGATGATGCTGTCGGCAAAAAACAGGGTGCCACCGTCGGTCTTGGCACGGAACGGGCGCGCGGTGAAATCCACGTCCGTCACCAGATCATAGACGATTTCCGTGCCGACATGCTCGGCCTGGGCCTGCATTTGCTCCATCAGCCAGGGGCCTTGGATCACATCGGCGAAGCCCGGGTAGTTTTCGACATCGGTGGTGATGGTCAACTGCCCGCCGGGCGTCATGCCCGTCGTCAGAATCGGGTGCAGGTTCGCGCGCGCGGCATAAATCGCCGCCGTATAGCCCGCCGGACCCGCCCCAATAATCAGAACCTTCGTGTGGCGCTGCTCCGCCATTCCTGCAACCCCCGTATTCCTCAACGATGACCCTACCGGGCGTTGCCCGCGCAAACAAGGGGCTGCTGCCCGATTTTCTCTCTTTTCGTCCGTTACTTAGGCACGCGCCACCCCTTTGTCACGAACAGCCGGTGGCACAGCAGCGCCATGCCGGTGCCGACCAGCGACCCTGCCAGAATATCCGCCAGCCAATGGGCATTCGTCGCAACCCGGCTGAAGGCGATGACGGCCGCGCCTGCGTAAGCGGCCCAACCCCAGCGGCGCGGCAGCATAAGTGCGAACGCGGTGGCGACGGCGAAGATCATCGTCGTATGGCCGGACGGCATCGAAACATAGACCGCCTTGGTGGCCGGGGGGCTGAAGGTATAAAGGCCCTGATCGAAGAACAGCCGGGGCCGGGTCCGCCCGATCAGCGCTTTTAGGGCGGAATTGACGATTCCCGCCGATGCACAGGCGGCAAAGAAGAAAGCGGGCGTGCCCAGCCGTTCCTTCCAGCGCTGGCGGGTGCCGGGATCAGCGGCGCGCCACACCATTAGGGCGCACCAAACCGTGATTAATGCCGAACCGACGAGCCACCAAACCCCGAGACCAATATCGGTAATCGCGGTGAACCCCTGCTTCACCGGCTCCGGCAAACCGCGCGCCCAGAGGGCAATGCTGCGGTCAAACGCCAGGATCGAGACCGGGATCAGTGGTAGGACGCAAATGGCATAAAGCCGGTAACGCAGCCCCGGCGTGCGCGTCTGGCGGGCCAGGAACGCGCGGAGCCCAGCCCCCCCCGGCGCGATCATCGCCCAATGCAAAGCCCAAATCGCCCCGCCGACAAAGAACCCGGCGAAGATCACGTCCGACAGAAAATGCCCGCCTTGCAGAATGCGGTTCGCGCCGAAAATCGCCCCGGTCGCCAGCGCCGCGTACACCGCCCGCCGCCGCCATGCCAAGGGGGCGAGTAGGGCCGGGGCGAGGAAGGCAAAGCCCCCAGCAGCATCGCCGGAGACGAAAGCGCAGTTCTTTGGGCATTGGTCGGCGGGGATCAGCGGCGGGGTGAACTGTTTGGTGCCACCAAATTCGACAAGATGCGAAGGGCGGGCGCGGCCCCAATTATCTTTCAGAATCGTATTGGCGAGCAGCCCTGGCCCCACGGCGACCGCGAGGATTAAGAACAACGCCTGACGCCCCGGCAGACGGCGGCTGAACCAACCCAGCAGCGCCCCGGCGGGGATCAGCAGCACCAATGCCGGCACGGCATCGTGCAAGGCTTGGAACGGGAAACTCTGACCGAGAACGAACCCCGCGCCGGGTTGATACCCAAGCGCGGCGACGGCTAGGTCGATCTCGGGAACGGCGAGGAATAGCGCCCCCAGCAACGCGGCGGCGCAGAAAAGAAGCATGGCGCGCATCGGATCATGCCGCGCGCCGGAAGAAAGTCACCGTCACCCAGCGCCCCTTCGAATAGTTGAAGCCGCGCTCGATGGCGAGCGCGTCCACCGTCAGCCCGGCGGCGTCGGCGGCTGCGCGAAACTTGGTGATGTCGCGGTCGCCAATCAAGGCAAGATCGACCTGGCGGTCGGCCAATAATTGCGCGGCGGTCTCGGCATCGGTTAGGCGCGTGGTGGTTTCGGTGAGGAAGACGAGGCTGGGTTCAGCATAGCCCGCCGCCGCCAGCCGGGCACCGGGGTGCAGGCTTTCCGCCATTGCGGCCAGCCCGCGCGAGAGGAAAAAACCGGAGCTTGCGGGCAGGACCGCCGACAGCAACACCCCATAGCCAAGCGCGACGACCGTCACGGCCGTCACCAGGGCATGGGCGGCACTGCCGCGCCAAATCCAGCGCAGCGTCAGCCCGGCCCCAATTACGAAAATTGCGGCCCCGATTAGGGCGATGGGGTTCAGTTCTTGGTCGAAATAGAGGCCAAGGGCGACGGTAACCGCTGCTAGAACCAGCGCAACCAAAGCCCATAGCGCTTGCGAGAGGCGGGCGCTCCAATGGCCAATCGACTCAGCGGCCGCCGTGGCGGCAAAGCGCGCGACTAAGAGGGCCAAGGCAGGATAGAGCGGCAGCACATAATGCGGCAGCTTGGTCGGGATGAGTTCGAACAGCAGCCAGGACGGCAGCACCCACGCCAGAGCAAAGCGCACCAGCGGATCGAACCGCTCCCGCCACGCTGCGCGCGCCGCCGGGATCAGCAGCAGCGTCCCAGGAAAGAAAGTGACGGCCAGCAGCGCCAGATAGAAGCCCGGCGGGGCGCCGTGGCCTTCCTGGCTACCGACCAGCTTGGGCAGCAAATCGCCGCGAATGGCGTCGACGAAGAAATTCCCGCCCGCCGTCGCGCTGCCACTGCCCGGTTGACTGAGGATCGCCAGCGTCCACGGCGCGACGATCAGCACGGTCAGCGGCAAGCCGAGGACGGGGCGCAAGCGCTTCAGCCACGCCCAGGCCTTATCGGAAAATCCAAGCGCCAGGATTGTGGCGCCGACCACCATCGGCACCACCGGCCCTTTCACCAGAATAGCGGCGCCCAAGGCGCCCCAAAACAGCGCGACATAGCGCAGCGGCAGGGCAGTCTCGCCATCGAGCGGACGATAGGCGCGCAGCAGCGCCATCAGAGCCCCGACGGTGCAGGCCAGCAGGCTGGCATCGGTTTTCGCCAGATGGGCTTCCACCACGGTCAACAGCGTCGCCGCAAGCAGCGAGGCGGCCAGAAAGGCGGTGGCCGGGTCGGTCTGGCGTCGCAAACCCGCGAACAACAGCAGCACCGCCGCCATCGCGGCCAGCATCGACGGCAGGCGATAGGCGCCGATGGGGGCATCTTTCCCGCCGAAGAGATGGGCGGAGGCCGCCTGTGCCCAATAGATACCGATCGGTTTCTTATTGCGCGGCTCGTGCTGGAAGGAGATCCGGATATAGTCGCCGCTTTCGATCATCTGGCGGCTGGCCTGGGCGAAGCGCGCCTCGTCGCGGTCGAACGGCGGCAGCGTCATCATTCCCGGCAGGAACAGCACGAGGCAGAGGGCGATTAACCCCGCCCACGGCCCCGCCTGCGCGCGCCACCGTTGCCAACGCGTTTCTTCGCCCGGACGGCGCGACGGCGACGGCCCAGGAACGGGCGAATGGGGTGTTTGGCGCAGCAGTCTGATCATCAGGCGGTCATACGCTTTTCTCGCCACGCGGGGAACCCCCTGCGCGGGTTTTCAGCAGGGTGGCAACGGCTTCCGCAGCTCGGTCGGTCTCATCAAAGGGGGGCGGAACGAAGCCGGGTAGGGTGCCGTCGAAGCGGCGGACCAGCCCCAGCTCTTCCAGCCGGGCATGAAAGCGCGCGAATTTGCCAGGATCGCCCGGCACGTCGATACGATGGACGGGTTTACCGGTACTCGCCGCCTCCGACAGCATCGAGACACTATCCGCTGTGACCAGCAGATGATCGGAAAGGGCGAGGAGAGCAAGATAGGGGTTGGGCGGCGTCCCGTCCCACCAATAGTGCCGATAGGGGGCGAGGGCGATGCGCAGTGCCAGGATCGCGTCTTCCGGGGTGCGGCGCGATGGGGTGATCGCCAGACGAACCCCGGCGCGGGCAAGGGCAGCGAACTGCCCCGCGAGGCGGTCGGTCGTTTCGGTATCGAACCGGTAGCGGGCGCTGTTGCCCCCAAGCAGCACGGCGGCGATTGGGGCGCAGGCGGCGGTAGCCTCGGTATAAAAAGCGGCAAGATCCGGCGGGCAGTCGCGCGCGCCGTCGAGCAGCCGGGCGGCGGAGACGCGGTGTGGCGCCCCATCGAGGGCCAGTAAGTTCGGGGCGCTCAAATTATCGTGGATCGGGGCGATCACCAGATCGAACGCCGCTAACGGCAGGCGCGGGTTCTGTAACGCGACGACGCAGGTGCGCCCGCGGCTTAGCCGCCGTATGGCTGCGGCGGGGGCGACGGCGCTGCGCCCGGCGGCGATCAGCAGATCGGGCCAAGGGGGCGTTAGGGGCGTCTGGAGCCCGCGCACGGCGGTCTGTGGGCCAAGCAATGCCCAAAGCCGCGCGGGCAACCAGCGGAAGGGCACGCGGGCTTTCGCCAGGATTTCCGTCACCTCGGGCGGGACAGGCAGCCGCAGGCTCAAGCGGTCAAGAAGCCCGCGCGCCTGATTGACGGTCCCCGCCTTATCGTCGCTCACAATCCACACCCGCAGTGGGGTGGGCGTTTCTGTCGAAGGGGGCGGCGGGGCTGGCTGCGAATTTGGCATGACGTGACCGAAAGGAGAGGATATAAGAAATTATATGTCCAGAAACCCCAAAAGCGGATCGTGAGAATGCGACAAATCAAGTTGGACCGGATCGATCGGCGGATTCTCCGCGATCTCCAGGCCGACGGCCGCATGACCAATGTGGAACTGGCGCAACGGGTCGGCATCTCGGCGCCGCCCTGCCTGCGCCGAGTGCGCGCGCTGGAGAAAGCAGGTCTTATCCGAGGTTATCACGCCGATATCAACCCCGAAGCCTTGGGGTTCGGTGTGACGGTCTTCGCCCAAGTGGGGCTGTCCAGCCAGTCCGATCAGGATTTGCGCGGGTTTGAGGAAATGGTGTCCCATTGGCCGGAAGTGCGCGAATGCGCGCTGCTGACCGGGGATGTCGATTATCTTCTGAAGGTTGTCGCCCAGGATTGGGAAGATTACCAGCGGTTCCTGACGACGAAGCTGACGGCGGCAAAGAATGTCGCCCACGTTCGCTCGGCCTTGGTCATGCGGACGACAAAGGATCTACCCGGCGTGCCGATTGATATTGATGAGGCCGACGGGCACTAAGCCTGAAAAGCAAAAAGGGCGGCTGCGGGCCGCCCTTTCGCTGTTGGTATGCCCCCGATCACGCGAAGCTAATGCCGACGATCTCGTAAGATTTGGAGCCGCGCGGCGTGGTGACTTCCACCGTATCGCCGACCGTCTTGCCGATCAGGGCGCGGGCAAGCGGTGCCGTGATCGACAGCAGGCCCGATTTGATGTCGCCTTCGTATTGGCCGACGATCTGGTAATTCTGCTCTTCACCGGTATCTTCATCGGCCAGATTAACGCTGGCACCGAACTTCACGGTATTACCGCTCAGCTTCGATGGGTCGATGACATCCGCGCGGGAAATCACATCCTCAAGCTCGGCAACGCGGCCTTCAATGAAGCTCTGGCGTTCCCGCGCCGCCGCATATTCCGCATTTTCCGACAGATCGCCGTGTTCGCGTGCCTCCGCGATGGCGCGGATCACCGCCGGGCGCTCCACCGTCTTGAGATGCTTCAATTCTTCTGTCAGCCGGGCATAGCCGCTGGCAGTCATCGGCACCTTTTCCATGCCCCGTAAACCTCTTCGATCTGGCCCTAGCGTTCCGTCTGCTCTGCACCCAAGGAGGGCGCGGTCGACTGAGTGGGCGCGGAGAATAATGCGCCCGGGCGTCCGTTACAAGTCGCGTGAGGGGGCGCAGACGCGCAGGTTAGCCCGAAGCCCTTGAAAACGAGTCGTTTTCTCCAGAAATCCCGCTGTGAAAGGTTGCTTGCGTTAACCAATGCAGTTCCCTTAAAATGCTATCGGATTTCTCGCGATAGCGATGGGGCGGTGCCCTGTTTTTGGGATCGAGCCGCCGCATGAGGATTAAGGGAACTGCCGCCGATGAGTGACGATAGCCGGTCCCGTTTGGCCCGCGAGCTTTTGGCAACGCTCAAGGTTGATCACGAGCGGTCGCAACGATTCCGGGCAATCAATGACCAGCTCGACGCTGCCGATGCCTTTGATTGGGAAGAGCGGGCGATGGACCGGGGCGGCTCGGGCATGCCGCGCCCCGGTGGGCGCTTGACCGATGGGATGGGGGTTGCCTCACGGGTAGAAAACCAGGCGAAGGACGGTCAGGGTTTGGCGGCGCATCAAAAGCGCGACAACCGCCGCTTTACCGATCCTGTGCTGCGTATCGGCATTTTTCACGATAGTTACGAGACGATTGATTGGTCTTTGGGCGGCGTGATGGTGGGCAATTACGTTGGCGAGTTGAAGGCGAATAATCGGTTTCAAATCACCTTTACAGTTGCTAGCGCCAAAGCCGGTGCAGCCTATTATGCCGCACAGGTGCGCGTGATCCGCGTCGATCCGCGCAAGCGCACCCTATCGCTCAAGTTCGAAAAACTGGCCCAGGGTGCCTTTGATTTCCTGTCGGGTTTGCAGTTGCAGCAAGCGCGCAAACGGGCGCTCTGACCCCCGAAAAGCCTGCGTTTAGGGTTGGCGTGATGCGCCCGTCGGTTGTCCGGCGGGCGTTTTCTTTTCGCGGTGCGATGTGAACGAAAGTCCTATTGGGTGCGACAATCCGCGCGCAATTCTGCCGCATTTCTCTGTCGCGTCCCGTTAGTAACCTCTGTACCGTCTAAATGGATGTTTTGTTTCCGGTGGCCCGCCCAAACGGAAATGAAGCCACCGAACAAACGATAAAGATAAAGTCTAGGGAGTCAGAAATGTCCAGCACGGCACGGGGCGCACCTGCGCACACCGCCGCCGAGGAACGCAAGGTTATTATTGCGTCCTCGCTCGGCACTGTTTTCGAATGGTACGATTTCTATCTGTATGGTTCGCTGGCCGCGACCATTGCAAAACAGTTCTTCTCCGGTGTGCCGGAAACCCAGGCGCTGATTTTCGCCCTGCTCGCCTTTGCCGCCGGGTTCGCGGTGCGCCCCTTCGGCGCAATCGTTTTCGGGCGGATCGGCGATCTTGTTGGCCGGAAATACACCTTCCTTGTCACCATTCTGATCATGGGCGTTTCGACCTTCGGCGTCGGTATTCTGCCCACCTATGAGCAGATCGGCATTACCGCACCGATTATCCTGATCATCTTCCGCCTGATGCAGGGCCTTGCCCTCGGCGGCGAGTACGGCGGCGCGGCGACCTATGTGGCCGAACATGCCCCGCACGGCAAGCGCGGCGCCCATACCGCGTGGATTCAGACGACGGCGACGATGGGCCTCTTCCTGTCGCTGCTGGTCATCCTAGGCTGCCGGAAGTTTTTCGGCCCCGCCGATTTCGACGCTTACGGCTGGCGTGTGCCCTTCCTGCTGTCGATCATTCTGCTGGCGATTTCGGTTTGGATTCGCACGAAGCTGAACGAATCGCCGACCTTCCAGCGCATGAAGGCGGAAGGCAAGCAGTCGAAGGCGCCGTTGACCGAAGCCTTCGGCCAATGGAAGAACCTCAAGCTCGTTATCATCGCTTTGATGGGGGCGGTGGCCGGTCAAGCCGTGGTTTGGTACACGGGGCAGTTCTACGCCCTGTTCTTCCTAACCTCGACCCTGAAGATCGACGGCGAAACCGCCAATTACTTGATCGCTGGCTCGCTGCTGATTGGCACGCCCTTCTTCATCGTCTTTGGTGCCCTCTCGGATAAAATCGGCCGTAAGTGGATCATTCTGGGCGGCATGCTGCTGGCCGTGGTGACCTATTTCCCGATCTTCGGCGGGCTTACCACTTACGGGAACCCGGATCTTGCCGCCGCGCAGGCCAAGAATAAGGTCGTTGTCGTTGCCGATCCGGCGGCGTGCTCCTTCCAGTTCAACCCGACCGGGACTGCCAAATTCACCAACCCGTGCGATTTGGCCCGTGGTGATCTCGCGCGCTCGTCGGTGAACTACATCAATCAGGCCGCGCCGGCGGGTTCTGAACTGGTGATCAAGTTCAACGATGTCGAAGTGAAGGGTTATGATAAGGCCAAGCTGGCCGAAGCGATCAAGAACGCCGGTTACCCGGCAAAGGCCGATCCGGCGAAGATCAACCACTTCATGCTGCTGGTGCTGCTGACCATCCTCGTCATCTATGTGACGATGGTTTACGGCCCGATTGCCGCGATGCTGGTGGAACTGTTCCCGACCCGCATCCGCTACACCTCTATGTCGCTGCCCTATCATATCGGTAACGGCTGGTTCGGGGGCTTCCTGCCGTCGATCAGCTTCGCGCTGGTGGCCATGCAGGGCGATATTTACTACGGTCTCTGGTATCCGATCATCATCGCTGCAGGCTGCTTCGTGATTGGCGCCTTCTTGCTGCCGGAAACCAAGGATAACGACATCCACTAATCGGGTAACCCTCCCCAGGGTTTGACTAGCCCCTCCCGCTGCCTGCGGGAGGGGTTTTGTTATTTGGGTTAGGGCAGATCAGGAAAAATCGCCGGGCGGGTGGCGGCCAGGGCGGCATCGAGATCGGCCAGCGTCGCAGTGATCCCGAGATCGGTAAGCGAGGTCACCCCATGCTCCTGGATACCGCAGGGCACGATCCCGCCGAAATGGGTCAGGTCCGGCGCGACATTGATGGCGATACCGTGCAGCGTTACCCAGCGGCGGATGCGCACGCCGATGGCGGCGATCTTATCTTCGCGCAACGGCCCGCGCTGCACCCAGATCCCGACGCGCCCCGCCCGCCGCTCCCCGATCACGCCGAGGCGGGCGAGGGATTGAATGATCCATTCTTCAAGCTGGGTCACATAGGCGCGCACGTCGCGGCCCCGGCGCTTGAGGTCGAGCATCAGATAGACCACCCGTTGCCCCGGCCCATGATAGGTATATTGCCCGCCGCGCCCAGCGTCATAGACCGGGAAGCGCGGATCAAGCAGGTCTTCGCCCTTGGCGGAGGTGCCAGCGGTATAAAGCGGCGGATGCTGGAGCAGCCAGATCAACTCATCGGCGCTGCCGTCATGAATCGCCTCGGCCCGCGCTTCCATCGCGGCCAG
The DNA here is from genome assembly GCF_002251735.1 of Elstera cyanobacteriorum. Lineage (NCBI taxonomy): Bacteria > Pseudomonadati > Pseudomonadota > Alphaproteobacteria > Rhodospirillales > Rhodospirillaceae > Elstera > Elstera cyanobacteriorum. The sequence continues at coordinate 109,134 of NZ_NOXS01000024.1, forward strand.
GGCGTCAGGGTACTCGATCAAACCGGGCGAAACGCGCCATTCCATCGCGGGGTATCTTTCAGGCTGGGCCGGAGGCGCCTAGGAGGTAGGGTGCGGTTCCGGGCCGGGCAAGAGTGTTTAGCACAGCCCATAAGATGCCGCTTGCCGTCTGTCTAGGGATTTGCTAAAGCCTTGGCCCCGGGCCGGAAACGGCCCTCCGTGCGATGCGGTCGTGGCGGAATTGGTAGACGCGCAGCGTTGAGGTCGCTGTGGGGCAACCCGTGGAAGTTCGAGTCTTCTCGACCGCACCAAACACAAAAAAACCTGCTGGTTCGCCCGGCGGGTTTTTTTGTGTTTTAGGCGCAATTTACGAATGGTAGAATTTAATATTATTCAATCTCAGCGATAAAAAACATGCTCATTCGGGTTTTGCTGATTTTTATCTTCTCATTTCTCGGTGGAAAGGCTGCCGCCGATGGTCTTCAAACTTGGATGACGATTGACGAGTGGGGAAATCAATCTTTTGTGTTCCTTGATAAGGTGGGAAGGCTCAATATTTCGTGTAACTTACAGAAGAATAGTTTTTTTCAGGTGTCTGACTTGAAAGATATTATATATATCTCGAACAATTCGCTTCTTCTATCAGATGGCTCCGTATGGGTTGTTTATATGGCCCAAAATGATAATTTGGGTCGCAGTATAAAGAATGACATCCTTAATATGAAAGGGGGTGGTTTTGACAAAGAATTGGAGTGTTTTGGGTATAATATTCCAAAAAATATTTATCTTAAAAAAATTATTAAAAATGGAGTTAAGAAAATTGTTGGAACACCGGCCTTTGTGTTAGCGCTTACCGATGACGGCCGCATTTTAGGGTTTGGTGCCCAAGAAAGTTGGGGATTTGGGGTGCCGACCTATAAAAACATAACTGACGGTGCGGGGGAGTGGATTTGGAATCACGAAAGTGATGATAGTATGACAGTTGAAGATGATATGCGGTTAGGTTTTATGGGGAGCGCATTTCGGAACATATTTGGTGAAATTTATGTGAAAGACTTCAATAGTCTTGACGAAGAAGTTACTGATATCGCTGCGAGCACATCCATTTTTGGAGCTATTACAAAGTCAGGAAAAATTTACGTATGGGGTCAAAAGGATAGATATGGAATTTCTGCTCAAAGCTCAGAAGAAAATATTTCTAACACAATTTTGTATAAGATACTGCATTCAATAAACTGTCCGACGCGTTTGTTTTTTGGAAAGCAATATATTTACGTTGTAGATAACGTTGGTGTCACGTGGATGTGGGGTGGCATTGAAAATAAAATTTATGACTTCCCTCATAGTATTGAGGAGCCAGAGGTTTTTAAGCCTGGTCAAATCACGTCAAAGAAGCCGGTCATGGCTCCAATATCACTTGAATTTGACGGCAGATCGAAAATTGGTCACCTCGAATTACCGTGCGTTTTGCCGTAGCGAGAGAAGCT